>NZ_JBWKFN010000004.1:300177-322667 GCF_056434245.1 Streptomyces sp. NPDC044064 | reverse complement strand
GCCGGGGGTGGGGGGGGGGGGGGGAGGGGGGGGGGGGGGGGGGGGGGGGTGCCGCCCCCCCCCCCCCCCCCCCCCCCCCCCTGCCGACGAATCACCTACTCCGCGATCCCCCGCCAGCCCTTCGGATCCACGCCACCCGGCACCTCGGCCCCCTCCTCGTAGGGCTGCCGAGTGAACACGAACGACCCGAGGTCCAGATGGATCAGGGAGCCGTCCGGGCGGCGTACGGGCCGCAGCAGCTCTCCGGTGTAGTACCCCTCCAGTCCCGTCCACGTCCCGTCTCCGTTCGAACGGAAGCGGGCCCGGCGGCCGCCGCCGGTCAGCGGTCCCAGCGCGAGGAGCCCGTCGGCCATCACCCGCAGGGCGAAGGCGTGCGTCCCCCAGTACCACTGCCCCGCCAACTCAAGGACGCCCGGGTCGACTTCACTGAGCGGACGCCACGGCTCGGGGATGCGCGGCTCCGCCTCCGCGACGATCCGGACGAGATCGGCGCCCACCGCTCCCAGCAGAGGGCCACTGGTGCAGTTGGCCAGCACCACCGCCGCCACATCGTCCTCGACGCTGATGGTGAGGTTCGCGAGGAAGCCGGGGAGTGAACCGGAGTGGCCGACCAGGAGCCTGCCGTCCCGCCGCTGCACCTGCATACCGAGGCCGTAGGTCGCCCCGTCCACCACGTCCGCGGCCTCGGCCGGCGCCGCGGGCGTCCGCATCTCGCGCACCGACTCCGCGCTCAGCACCCGGTCGTCTCCCCCGGCCAGGAAGACGGCGAACCGCGCGAGGTCACCGGTGGTGGACCACAGCTGGCCGGCGGGGGCCATCCGGCCGAGATCCTCCAGCGGTTCGGGCAGCAGTGCGTCGGCCCAGGGGTGGACCGCCCAGCCGCCCGCATGCGGTGCCTGCGGCTGGGCGGTGGTGCGGTGCAGGCCGAGGGGTTCGAGCACCTCGCTGCGCAGCACCTCCTCCCAGGGAGCACCCCGAAGCTCCTCCACCAGTGCGCCGAGCAGGGTGTAGCCGGGATTGGAGTAGTGGTGGCGCCGGCCGACGGGGTGCAGGAGGGGCTGCTCGCCGAGGACGTCGCTCAGCTCGGGGCGCAGTGAGCCCGGGGTCCGCTCCCACCAGGGCGCGGGCGACTCGGCGGCCAAACCGGCGGTGTGTGCGAGCAGTTCGGCGATCGTCGCCTCACCGGCCCCGGTGCCCGGCAGATACTTCTCCAGGGGATCACCGAGATCGAGGACGCCCTCGTCACGCAGCCGCAGCACGAGTACGGCGGTGAACGTCTTGGTGATCGACCCGATCCGGTACTGCACGTTCTCGTCCGGCCCGTGGCCGTCCACCGAGGTACGCGACCCGTGCCAGACGGCCCGCCCGTCCCGCACGACAGCGGCGACCAGCGAGGGCGCCCGTCCTTCGGCCTGCGCGACCGCGATCCGGTGCAGCAACGCCCGCCGGGTACCGGGGAGCAGCTCTTCTTGCGATGTCGTCATGGGCCCAGTCCATCCGCTGGGGCGCCATGCGTCGAATCCATTTCCCCGGCAGGAGGGCGTCGGCAACCTGCAACCGGCCGGGTCAGGTCTGGGCCATGTCCACGAAGCGGGAGTAGTGGCCCTGGAAGGCCACGGTGATCGTCGCCGTGGGGCCGTTACGGTGCTTGCCCACGATGATGTCCGCCTCGCCCGCTCGCGGTGACTCCTTCTCGTAGGCGTCCTCGCGGTGGAGAAGGATGACCATGTCGGCGTCCTGCTCGATGGAGCCGGACTCACGCAGGTCGGACACCATCGGCTTCTTGTCCGTGCGCTGCTCGGGACCACGGTTGAGCTGCGAGAGCGCGATCACCGGGACCTCCAGCTCCTTGGCCAGCAGCTTGAGGTTACGGGACATGTCCGAGACCTCCTGCTGACGGCTCTCGGAGCGCTTGGAACCACCGGCCTGCATCAGCTGCAGATAGTCGATGATCACGAGCTTGATGTCGTTGCGCTGCTTCAGCCGGCGGCACTTCGCGCGGATCTCCATCATCGACAGGTTCGGGGAGTCGTCGATGTAGAGCGGCGCGGAGGAGACCTCGGGCATCCGGCGCGCCAGGCGGGTCCAGTCCTCGTCCGTCATGGTGCCCGAGCGCATGTGATGCAGGGCCACGCGCGCCTCGGCCGACAGCAGACGCATCGCGATCTCGTTGCGCCCCATTTCGAGGGAGAAGATGACGCTGGCCAGGTTGTGCTTGATCGACGCCGCGCGGGCGAAGTCCAGCGCGAGTGTGGACTTACCCATGGCGGGACGGGCCGCGATGACGATCATCTGGCCCGGGTGCAGGCCGTTGGTCAGCGAGTCCAGGTCCGTGAAGCCCGTGGGCACACCGGTCATCTCGCCGCTGCGCGAGCCGATCGCCTCGATCTCGTCGAGGGCGCCCTCCATGATGTCGCCGAGCGGCAGATAGTCCTCGCTGGTGCGCTGCTCGGTAACCGCATAGATCTCGGCCTGGGCGCGGTTGACGATCTCGTCGACGTCGTCGTCGGCCGCGTATCCCATCTGCGTGATGCGGGTGCCCGCCTCGACCAGGCGGCGCAGGACGGCTCGCTCGTGGACGATCTCCGCGTAGTACTCGGCGTTCGCCGCCGTCGGCACCGTCTGGACGAGGGTGTGCAGGTACGACGCGCCGCCGACCTTGTTGATCTCGCCGCGCTTGGTGAGTTCGGCGGCGATGGTGATGGGGTCGGCCGGCTCACCCTTCGCGTAGACGTCGAGGATCGCCTGGTAGATCGTCTCGTGCGCGGGCTTGTAGAAGTCGTGGCCCTTGAGGACCTCGACGACGTCGGCGATGGCGTCCTTGGACAGCAGCATGCCGCCGAGCACGGACTGCTCGGCGTCCAGGTCCTGCGGCGGCACCCGCTCGAAGGAGGAGCCGCCTTCCCAGTCGCCGTTCTCCCGGCCCCGGTCGTGCTGCTCGTCACGGCCCCGGCCGCCGTCGCTTCGGCGACGGGAGGCGGGCAG
This sequence comes from Streptomyces sp. NPDC044064, assembly GCF_056434245.1. Classification (NCBI taxonomy): domain Bacteria; kingdom Bacillati; phylum Actinomycetota; class Actinomycetes; order Kitasatosporales; family Streptomycetaceae; genus Streptomyces; species Streptomyces sp. NPDC044064. Next base: position 319,682 of record NZ_JBWKFN010000004.1, on the reverse strand, counting down.
ACGATCGCTGGGTCCGCTGTCGGCCCACGGATCGTCCAAGGGCTCGGAAATGCTCACCGAGCCACCTCCTCCCGTCCGCACGGCGGACCTCGCCGTGCCCTCTGTTGTACGGCACGACACTGACAATTGAGAGGCCCAACTCCGCTTCCGGCACGTCGGTTTTATGACGTTTCTCGAGCCGAGGGAAGGAGCGGGCGCCGGACAACGGTAGGCCTGTCGGCACCGTCAGCCAATCTGGTTATCCACAGGCCATGTGGACGACGGCCCGGATGCTGTGGAGAACCTGCCGAAACCTGTGCACGACACGGTGGACAGCCCTGTGAACAAGCCCTCGATCCCACCGAGCACAACGCTTTGACCTGGCTCTTTACCGTCCACCGGCTGTGCAGAAGAAAAACTTCCCCAGTCGGACCAAGATCGCCTCGAACGGTGCGCTCATGTGCACGGTTCGAGACCGGGAGTAAGGGTCAGTAGGTAATTGCATCTCTTACCTGTGGACGATTAGATTAGTGCTCATGACACAGGCTCCGACGATCCCCCAGGCCACCCGCCGCCGGCACGACCGAGAGATCATCGCGCTGGCCGTCCCGGCCTTCGGCGCACTCGTCGCGGAGCCTCTGTTCGTCATGGCCGACAGCGCCATCGTCGGCCACCTCGGGACCGCTCAGCTCGCCGGTCTGGGCGTGGCCTCGGCCCTCCTCACCACCGCCGTGAGCGTCTTCGTCTTCCTCGCCTACGCCACCACGGCCGCCGTGGCCCGGCGCGTCGGCTCCGGCGATCTCCAGGCAGCCATCCGTCAGGGCATGGACGGTATCTGGCTCGCCCTGCTCCTCGGAGTGGCGGTCATCACCCTCGTACTCCCGCTCGCCCCGGGCATCGTGGACCTCTTCGGTGCCTCCGCCACCGCCGCCCCCTACGCCACGACGTATCTGCGCATCTCCGCACTCGGCATCCCGGCCATGCTGATCCTCCTCGCCGCCACCGGCGTGCTGCGCGGCCTGCAGGACACCAGAACCCCGCTGTACGTCGCTGTCGCAGGCTTCGTCGCCAACGCCGCACTCAACGCGGGACTCGTCTACGGCGCCGGACTCGGTATCGCCGGATCCGCCTGGGGCACCGTCATCGCACAGTGCGGCATGGCAGCCGTCTATCTGGTCGTGGTCGTGCGCGGGGCCCGCAAGCACGGGGCATCCCTGCGCCCGGATGCCGCCGGTATCCGGGCCTCGGCTCAGGCCGGAGTCCCTCTGCTCGTCCGCACGCTGTCGTTGCGGGCGATTCTCATGATCGCCACGGCTGTCGCCGCACGCCTCGGTGATGCCGACATCGCCGCTCACCAGATCATCCTGTCCCTGTGGAGCCTGCTGGCCTTCGCCCTCGACGCGATCGCGATCGCGGGGCAGGCCATCATCGGCCGCTACCTCGGCGCGAACGACGCCCGCGGCACCCGCGAGGCCTGCCGCCGCATGGTCCAGTGGGGCATAGCCGCCGGTGTCGTGCTGGGCCTCCTCGTGGTGGCCGCCCGGCCGCTGTTCCTCCCGCTGTTCACCAGCGACTCCGTGGTCAAGGACGCGGCACTTCCGGCACTGCTGATGGTGGCCCTCTCCCAGCCCGTCTGTGGAATCGTCTTCGTACTGGACGGTGTCCTGATGGGCGCCGGGGACGGGCCGTATCTGGCCTGGGCCATGGTGGCGACCTTGGCGGTGTTCGCCCCGGCGGCGCTGCTCGTCCTCACGCTGGGCGGAGGCCTCACCGCACTCTGGGCGGCCATGACGCTCATGATGACGGTCAGGATGCTGACCCTCTGGCTCCGCGCCCGCTCGGGCCGCTGGATCGTGACGGGTGCGACGCGCTGACCGTTTCACGTGAAACATGCAGCGCCCGGCGCACAGCCACACCGAGACCGAACGCGAAGAGGGGCCGCCTCACAGGAGGCGGCCCCTCTCAGCTGCTCAAGACGAGCGCAGCGTCACGCCGCGACGACCTCGATGTTGACCTTGGCGGCAACCTCGGGGTGCAGACGCACGGACGTCTCGTGAGCGCCCAGGGTCTTGATCGGGGCGGACAGCTCGATGCGACGCTTGTCGACCTCGGGGCCACCGGAAGCCTTGATCGCGGAAGCGATGTCGGCCGGGGTGACGGAACCGAAGAGACGGCCGGCGTCGCCGGAGCGGACGGCCAGGCGGACCTTGACGCCCTCGAGCTGGGCCTTCACAGCGTTGGCCTGCTCGATGGTCTGGATCTCGTGGATCTTGCGGGCGCGGCGGATCTGCTCGACGTCCTTCTCGCCACCCTTGGTCCAGCGGATAGCGAACTTCCGCGGGATCAGGTAGTTGCGAGCGTAACCGTCCTTGACGTCGACGACGTCGCCAGCGGCACCGAGGCCGGAGACCTCGTGGGTGAGGATGATCTTCATTAGTCGGTCACCCTTCCCTTAGCGCGCGGTGGACGTGTAGGGCAGCAGCGCCATCTCACGGCTGTTCTTGACGGCCGTGGCGACGTCACGCTGGTGCTGCGTGCAGTTGCCGGTCACGCGGCGGGCACGGATCTTGCCGCGGTCGGAAATGAACTTCCGCAGCATGTTCGTGTCCTTGTAGTCCACGTACGTGACCTTGTCCTTGCAGAAAGCGCAGACCTTCTTCTTAGGCTTGCGCACAGGCGGCTTCGCCATGGTGTTTCTCCTGTGTGATCAAGAAGTGGGGATGCGAGCCCTAGAAGGGGGGCTCGTCCGAGTAGCCGCCACCGCCGCCGGAGCCTCCGCCCCAGCCGCCGCCGCCCTGGTTGTTGCCACCGGCGGGAGCGCCGGTCGCCCAGGGGTCGTCGGCAGGAGCGCCGCCCTGCTGCTGGCCGCCGCCGGAGCCTCCGCCCCAGCCGCCGCCCTGCTGGCCGCCACCGCCGCCGTAACCACCCTGGCCACCGCGAGCGCCACCGGCGGCGGTCTTGGTGACCTTGGCCGTGGCGTTGCGCAGGCTGGCGCCGACTTCCTCGACGTCCAGCTCGTAGACCGTGCGCTTGACGCCCTCACGGTCCTCGTAGGACCGCTGCTTCAACCGGCCCTGCACGATGACGCGCATGCCTCGCTGGAGCGACTCGGCAACGTTCTCCGCCGCCTGACGCCAGACCGAGCACGTGAGGAAGAGGCTTTCGCCGTCCTTCCACTCGTTCGTCTGACGGTCGAAGGTGCGGGGAGTGGACGCGACGCGGAACTTCGCGACCGCCGCACCGGACGGGGTGAAGCGCAGCTCGGGGTCATCGACAAGGTTGCCGACGACCGTGATGACGGTCTCGCCTGCCATGGGGGAACCTCTCGGCGGGTTTGCTGCTCTGGCTGCTTGTTACTGCTACTCGGATCCCGAGATCAGCTGAGCGGGAAAGCTCAGTGGGTCTCGGGGCGGAGGACCTTGGTCCGGAGGACCGACTCGTTCAGGTTCATCTGGCGGTCGAGCTCCTTCACGACCGCAGGCTCGGCCTGCAGGTCGATGACCGAGTAGATGCCCTCGGGCTTCTTCTTGATCTCGTACGAGAGACGACGACGGCCCCAGGTGTCGACCTTCTCCACCTTGCCGTTGCCCTCACGGACGACGGAGAGGAAGTTCTCGATCAGGGGGGCGACAGCGCGCTCCTCCAGATCGGGGTCGAGGATGACCATCACCTCGTAGTGACGCATGTGGAACCCACCTCCTTTGGACTCAGCGGCCACGGTCGTTCCGTGGCAGGAGGGTTGTGATGCGTACGCAACGGTATCGGCCACCACTGACAATCGGGGGCTCCTCAACGGGATCCCCGCAGCGGTCCGGGCAGACACCGGTGCAGACGGTACAGACTACCTGCACACGTGCTTCCGGTTGAAATCCGGCGGCGGGGGCCCTTCAATCTGTACACATCGGGTGTGTATGGCGCTACAGTGCGCCGCGATCCGCAGGAGGTGCCTCATGGCACAGCAGGCATTGCGACCCAACACCGCCGGATCCTTCTTCGCCACCGACGGCAAGCCCCATCCGCTCCAGGACGCCCTGATGGTGGCGACGCTGGTCCTGGGCCTGATCGCCTTCATCACGTCCTTCTTCGGCGGCCTTCACCTGCTCGCGTCCTGGACCGGCCTGGTGGGGATCATCACCGGCCTGTACGGCCAGTGGATCTCGGAGACCACGCGTGAGCGGACCGGTCTGATCCTGGGTCTCGGTGCCTCGGGAGTCGGCTTCATGCTCGGTATGGCGAACGGCGGACTGTTCGGGGGCCTCATCGGCTGACCCGTCCGGCCGCCGGTCCGGCATCTTCCCCCGACACCGTGAAAACGCCTCGGCATCCAGAAGCCGGGGCGAAGGTGCCGTACGCCCCAGCCGGGGTGCTCGCAAGGCGCAGTAGGCTTCGGCGCGAGAGCCGGAGCCCCTGAACCCATGGGGACACACCAGCCCGAGGAGCGCCCCGACATGAGCCTGACCCTGAGGACCATCAGCCGCGAGCAGCATCTGGCATACATCCAGAGCCTGCCGGCGGCGAGCCACATGCAGGTCCCGGCCTGGGCCGATGTGAAGGCGGAGTGGCGCTCGGAGCACCTCGGCTGGTTCGACGAGCGCACCAGCGAGATGGTCGGCGCCGGTCTGGTCCTCTACCGTCAGCTGCCCAAGATCAAGCGCTACCTGGCCTACCTCCCCGAGGGCCCGGTCATCAACTGGTTCGCGCCGAACCTCGACGACTGGATCCAGCCGATGCTGGCGCACCTCAAGCAGCAGGGTGCCTTCTCCGTGAAGATGGGCCCGCCGGTGATCATCCGCCGCTGGAACGCGGAAACCATCAAGCGGGGCATCCAGAGCCCGGACGTGAAGCGTCTGCGCGACATGGAGGCCGACCTCATCGAGCCGCGCGCCTTCGAGGTGGCCGACAAGCTGCGCCGCATGGGCTGGCAGCAGGGCGAGGACGGCGGAGCCGGCTTCGGCGACGTGCAGCCCCGCTACGTCTTCCAGGTGCCGCTGGCCAACCGTTCCCTGGAAGAGGTCCACAAGAACTTCAACCAGCTGTGGCGCCGCAACATCAAGAAGGCCGAGAAGGCCGGTGTCGAGGTCGTCCAGGGCGGCTACCAGGACCTCGCCGAGTGGCAGCGGCTGTACGAGATCACGGCCGTGCGCGACCACTTCCGGCCCCGCCCGCTGTCGTACTTCCAGCGCATGTGGACGGCCCTCAACACCGAGGACCCCAACCGGATGCGGCTCTACTTCGCCCGCCACAACGGCGTGAACCTGTCCGCCGCGACCATGCTGATCGTCGGCGGCCACGTCTGGTACTCCTACGGCGCCTCCGACAACATCGGCCGTGAGGTCCGCCCCTCGAACGCGATGCAGTGGCGGATGCTGCGCGACGCCTACGCGCTCGGCGCCACCGTCTACGACCTGCGCGGCATCTCCGACTCGCTGGACGAGACGGATCACCTGTTCGGCCTGATCCAGTTCAAGGTCGGCACGGGCGGGCAGGCCGCCGAGTACCTGGGCGAATGGGACTTCCCGCTGAACAAGCTGCTCCACAAGGCGCTCGACATCTACATGTCGCGCCGCTGAGCCGCCGGCGTTTGATTCCATAGGCTTCACAGCTTTCGCACCTCTGATTCACCGCAGCCACCAGAAAGGTTCCAGGTCCGGCCATGGCGCTCACGCTCTACGTCGACACCGCGCGCTGGCGGGCGCACCACAAGCACGTGCAGGAGCAGTTCCCGGGCCTCGTCCCGGTCTGCAAGGGCAACGGCTACGGCTTCGGGCACGAACGACTGGCCGAGGAGGCCACGCGCCTGGGCTCGGACATCCTCGCCGTCGGCACCACGTACGAGGCCGCGCGCATCAAGGACTACTTCAGCGGTGACCTGCTGGTGCTGACGCCGTACCGGCGCGGTGAGGAGCCCGTCCCGCTGCCGGACCGGGTGGTCCGCTCGGTGTCGTCGATCGACGGTGTGTACGGCCTCGTGGGCGCCCGTGTCGTCATCGAGGTGATGTCCTCGATGAAGCGGCACGGCATCAGCGAGCAGGACCTGCCGCAGCTGCACGCCGCCATCGAGAACGTCCGGCTGGAGGGCTTCGCCATCCACCTGCCGCTGGACCGCACCGACGGCTCGGACGCCGTCGAGGAGGTCATCGGCTGGATGGACCGGCTGCGGGCGGCCCGGCTGCCGCTGCACACCATGTTCGTCAGCCATCTCAAGGCCGAGGAACTCGCCCGGCTCCAGCAGCAGTTCCCGCAGACCCGGTTCCGCGCCCGCATCGGCACCCGGCTGTGGCTGGGGGACCACGAGGCCACGGAGTACCGCGGCGCCGTCCTGGACGTCACGCGCGTGGCCAAGGGCGACCGCTTCGGCTACCGGCAGCAGAAGGCGGCCTCTGACGGCTACCTGGTGGTCGTGGCAGGCGGTACGTCGCACGGGGTGGGCCTGGAGGCCCCGAAGGCCCTGCACGGCGTCATGCCACGCGCCAAGGGCGTCGCACGGGCCGGCCTCGCCACGGTGAACCGGAACCTTTCTCCGTTCGTCTGGGGCGGCAAGCAGCGCTGGTTCGCCGAGCCGCCGCACATGCAGGTGTCGATCCTGTTCGTCCCGTCGGACGCCCCCGAGCCCACGGTCGGTGACGAGCTGGTGGCCCATCTGCGCCACACCACCACGCAGTTCGATCGGATCATGGACCGCTAGTCCGGGCCGAAGCGAAAAGGCCGTACACGACGTTCGTGTACGGCCTTCTTCGTGTATGGCCTTCTTCGTGCCCGCCGAGGGACCCCACAGGGTGCCGAGGGGGCACCGAAAGGGCGTTCGCTCAGAGCGAACGGCCCTCGTGCGATGGCGCTTCCGGCCTTCCCCAGTCCACCTGAGGTGCCTCGAAGTGGGCGGCGTGCCGCGGGGGACGGGTCGCCGCCCCGAGTACGAAGACGTCCTCTGCGCCGTCGAGCACCCCGCCCGAGGGGTCGTCGTCGCCGGACCGGCGCACCACGTCCCGCTCGGGCATGAGGATGTCGCGTACGACGACGACGCACAGGTACAGCGTGCCCAGCAGGTGCAACATGATCGCCCAGTGGTAGCCCTGCGTCGGCAGACCCTTGTGGGCATCTCCGCTGGTCGTGTAGGCGAGGTACATCCAGATACCCAGGAAGTACGCCACCTCGCACGCCTGCCAGATCAGGAAGTCCCGCCACTTGGGCCGGGCGAGGACGGCCAGCGGTACCAGCCACAGGACGTACTGCGGCGAGTAGACCTTGTTGGTGAGGATGAACGCCGCCACCATCAGGAAAGCGAGCTGGGCGAAGCGCGGCCGGCGCGGGGCGGTCAGCGTGAGGGCTGCGATGCCGAGGAAGCACAGCACCACCAGCACCGTGGCGGCGGTGTTCACGAAGTCGGTGGTGGGCGGGTTGCTGGAGTTCTGCGCCCAGATCAGCCAGAAGGAGCCGAAGTCGACACCCCGGTCGTGACTGAACGTGTAGAACTTCGACCAGCCCTGGAAGGCGAAGAGCATGACCGGCAGGTTCACGACGAGCCAGGCGACGACGGCTCCGCCCACGGCCTGGAAGAACTCCCGCCACTTGCCGGCCCGCCAGCACAGCACCAGCAGCGGGCCGAGCAGGAAGACCGGATAGAGCTTGGCGGCCGTGGCGAGCCCCAGGAGGACTCCGAAGGCCAGGGCACGGCCCCGTGACCACATCAGCATCGCGGCGGCCGTCAGAGCCACCGCCAGCAGGTCCCAGTTGATGGTGGCGGTGAGGGCGAAGGCAGGCGCCAGAGCGACCAGCAGGCCGTCCCAGGGGCGCCGGCGGTGGGTGCGGGCCACACAGACGGCGATGGCGGCCGCACAGGCCATCAGCATCCCTGCGTTGACGAACCAGTACCACTGCTCCTGGTGCTGGATGGTGCCGCTGCCGGGCGTGAGCCAGGCGGCCACCTCCATGAACACACCGGTCAGCACCGGGTATTCGAGGTAGTCCATGTCGCCCGGGAGCTTGTCGAAGTACGGCACCAGCCCGTCGGCGAAGCCGCGCCCCTGATAGAGGTGCGGGATGTCCGAGTAGCAGGCGTGCGTGTACTGCGAGCTCGCGCCGAAGAACCAGGCGCTCTGATAGCAGGGCGCCTTCTGGACGAGGCCGAGCGCGAACATGCCGATCGCGACGAGCGCGACGACCCGTACGGGGGTCCACCAGGTCGTCCCGAGCAGGGCGCGCCGCCCGATGGGACCACCGATCAGCTCACTCCCGGCCGCGGCGACCTCGTCCTCCCTGGTCGGCCGCACCGGCTCCGCACCGGCAGGCCGCACGGGCTCGGGCTCGTGCACGCTCGCGGGCGTCATCTCTGCACTGGGCATGGGCCACATCCTGCCGTACCTGTCTAGGAATACGCCGAGGGCCGCCGCACCTCGTGGGTGCGGCGGCCCTCGTTTCACGTGAAACACCCTTGGCGGACGATATGACCGCCAATCGGTCAGACTGCCTGGCTAGCCATTCTGACCTGCGAAGATGCCTCCGTTGCCATTGCCTCTGCTGTTGCCGCCGGTGCCGGTGGTGTCGGTGACTGTCGGCGTGGGTGTCGTCCCACCGTCCGTGCCACCGTTGCCTGTGCCGCCGTTGGTGTTACAGCTGTTGCCCCAGCCGAACTGGCAGGAGTCGCTCGGCGTCGGAGACGGGGACGTGATCGTCGCGCTCGGCGTCGGGCTCGGCGAGTCGTCCGGCGTCGGGCTCGGCGTGATCGTGACCGAGGGGGTCGGGGACGGCGCGCCCACCTCGTCCTGAACCTTGCCGATCTCGGTGGCGGCCGGGAAGCCCGAATCGTTCGTCCCCTGCAGCGCGTCCCTCATGTACTCGGTCCACACCGACGTCGGGATGTCACCACCATGGATCGACGGAACGCCCGCCGTGCCGTTCATCGACAGCAGCTTGTGGTCCTTCGGGTTCTCGCGGAACATCGCCACCGAGGTGGACAGCTGCTGGGTGTAACCGACGAACCAGGCCGACTTGTTGCTGTCGGTGGTACCGGTCTTGCCCGCCGCCGTACGGCCCAGGGCCTTGGCGTTCTGACCCGTACCGTTCTGGATCACGTTCTTCAGGACGTCCGTGACGTTGTCGGCGACGTTCGAGTCCATCGGCTGCTTGACCTTGGGCTTGGTGAAGCCGGGCTGGTCCTCGCCGTCCTTCTTGAGGCGGGTCACGGAGTACGGATCCGCCTGCTTGCCGGACGCCGCGAAGGTCGCGTAGGCGTCGGCCATACGGATCGCGCTGGGGGTGGAGGTACCGATGGCGAACGACGGGTTGAGCGTCGACATGGTCTGGTCGAGAATGCCGGCCGACTTCGCGACGTCCCGCACGTGCCTCATCCCGACGTCCATGCCTAGCTGGACGAACGGCGTGTTGATGGACTGCTCCATCGCCTTGCGCAAGGTGATGTACCCCCACTTGTGAGGGCTCTCGTTGTTCTGGAAGAAGTTCGTGTTGTCCTTGTTGAGGTAGGGCGTCCCGTCCGGGTTCATCACCTTGAGGTGGTCGTTGCCGTTGTACTTGCTCAACGGGGAGATGCCCACACCGTTGGACTTGTAGGTGCCGTACTCCATGGCAGCGGCCAGCACGAACGGCTTCCAGGTCGAGCCGACGGGGACACCCGAGGTGTCGGCGTTGTTGGTGAAGTGCCCGTTCTCGTAACCGTCACCGCCGTAGAGGGCGACGATCGCACCGTCCTTGGGCACCACCGACGCCGCACCGAACTGGACGTATTTGTCCAGGTCGCGGCGCTTCGGGTCGATGCGCGCCTTCTGGATCTTCTTCACGGCCGCAGCCAGGGCGTTGACCTTGTCCTTCTTGAAGGTCGTGTAGATCTGGTAGCCGCCCTTGTCGAACTGCGCCTCGGTGATGTTGTCGGAGTGGTTCAGGACGTACTTCTTCGCCGTGTCGGCCAGGTAACTGATCTGGCCGGTCATGCCCTTGGTCGCCTTGCGGCCCTGGGGCACGGGGTACTTCTTGATGGCCTTCTGGTAGTCGACGTCGGTGAGGTGATGGTCCTTGTGCATCTCACCGAGGATCCAGCGCCAGCGCTCTTCGGAGCGCTTGCGGTTCGCATCCGGGGTCGCCGACTTGTCCAGGTCCTGGTTGCCCGCCGGGTCGTAGTACGTCGGGCCCTTCAGCAGCGCCGCGAGGACGGCGCACTGGCTCGGCTGGAGCCTGACCGCGTCCACGCCGTAGTAGGTCTGGGCGGCGGCCTGGATGCCGTAGGCACCACGGCCGTAGTACGAGGTGTTCAGATAGCCCTGGAGGATCTGCGGCTTCGTGAGCTTGGCACCCACCTTTATGGAGATGAACATCTCACGGAACTTGCGGGTGACGGTCTGGTCCTGGCTCAGGTACGTGTTCTTGACGAACTGCTGGGTGATGGTCGAACCACCCTGCGTCTGGCCGCCTCGCGCCATGTTGGCCAAGGCTCGGGCGATACCCATGGGGTCGACACCCGAGTCCTTGTAGAAGCTCTTGTTCTCGGCCGAGATCACCGCGTACTGCATGGCCTCGGGGATCTTGTCGATGGTGACGTTCTGCCGGTTGACGCCGGTGCCCGTGGCCACCATCTGAGAGCCGTCGGCCCAGTAGTAGACGTTGTTCTGCGACTGGGCGGCGATGTTCTCGCTGGGGATCTGCACCATCGCGAAGCCGATGCCGACCGCGGCGACAAGACCGCCGACGAAGCCGATGAACAGCCCCGAGACGAGCTTCCAGGACGGCACCCAGCGGTGCCAGCCGTACTTGCCCGACCTCGGGTAGTCGATGAACCGCTTCTTCCCCGGCGCTGCCGTCGCACGGCCTCTGCCGCGTCCGGGACCGGTCGGTCCGCCCGGACCGCCGCGCCGGCCACCCGGACCTCCGTTGTCGGCCGCACGGCGCCTGCCGCCGCCTCTCTGCGCCGCCCGACGGGCCTCGGCACGGCTGCCGTAGGGGCGCTCCTCACCCCCCGAGCCGTAGGGATCCGACCCATGGGAACTGGAACCATAGGAGTCGGCAGAAGACCCGGTGGCGCCTCGCGGTGCCGCGCGGTGGCCGGAGGACGGGCCGGACTGGCCGCCTCGGGCCGCGGCACGTCCGCCTCCCTGCGGCTGCGGCGGTTTGCGACGGTGCTCGCTCATCGAACGATTACTCCTCGGGCAGGCGCACCCTTGCGCGCCTGGAACGGCGGCTGGTTTCCGGTCCCCCCGAAGTACGGATGTGGTCGGTTCTGCATTCACCCGTACCGCACCGAGGACGACGACGCCCCCCAGGCGTCACTTGGTTCCCGGTGGCGTGCATGCCGCACAGACTACGCACCGCCAAAACCTGCCGAGCCCCGAAGTTCACCCCAAAACAGGCAACTCGCTTCCAACGAATCGGTGATGTGATCCCGTTCACCGTCTTCCCTCTTGTCGCATACGGAAGGCCGTTCTATCGTCGTGATGTATCGAGTCGATACATCAGCGCGAGATAAAGACGCTGCGGACCGAGAGGAGGCGATCATGAGCCGGCGTTCCGGCATCCTTGAGTTCGCCGTACTCGGGCTGCTGCGCGAGTCCCCGATGCACGGCTATGAGCTGCGCAAACGACTCAACACGTCTCTGGGTGTGTTCCGGGCGTTCAGCTACGGGACCCTCTACCCCTGCCTCAAGACGCTGGTCGCCAACGGCTGGTTGATCGAGGAAGGCAGCACCCATGAGGACGCCCTCGCCGCTGCCCTCGCCGGACGTCGCGCGAAAATCGTGTACCGGTTGACGGCAGAAGGTAAGGAGCACTTCGAGGAGCTTCTTTCACAGACCGGACCTGACGCTTACGAGGACGAGCACTTCGCCGCACGGTTCGCCTTCTTCGGGCAGACGTCGCGCGATGTGCGCATGCGCGTGCTGGAGGGCCGGCGCAGCCGCCTGGAGGAGCGCCTGGAGAAGATGCGCGCCTCCCTGGCGCGCACCCGGGAGCGCCTCGACGACTACACGCTTGAGCTCCAGCGCCACGGTATGGAGTCCGTGGAGCGCGAAGTGCGCTGGCTGAACGAGCTCATCGAGAGCGAGCGGGCCGGTCGGGACCTGAAGGGTTCCGCACCCGGGGGGTCCGCTCAGCAGGACACCACAACTGGAGCGACGGGCGGCCTGCCCCGTCCCGGGGAGACCCCCCGGACGGATACGCCCGGCGACACCGCCACGTGAGACCCACTCAGGGCCTCACTCGTACACACAGGGAGCAACCGGAATGGGTTCGGTTCGCGTAGCCATCGTCGGCGTGGGCAACTGCGCCGCGTCGCTGGTGCAGGGAGTCGAGTACTACAAGGACGCCGACCCGGCGTCGAAGGTCCCCGGCCTGATGCACGTGCAGTTCGGCGACTACCACGTCGGTGACGTCGAGTTCGTCGCCGCCTTCGACGTGGACGCCAAGAAGGTCGGCCTCGACCTCGCGGACGCGATCGGCGCCTCCGAGAACAACACCATCAAGATCACCGACGTTCCGAACACCGGCGTCACGGTCCAGCGCGGCCACACCCTCGACGGCCTGGGCAAGTACTACCGCCTCACCATCGAGGAGTCCGCCGAGGAGCCGGTCGACGTCGTCCAGGTCCTCAAGGACAAGCAGGTCGACGTGCTCGTCTGCTACCTGCCCGTCGGTTCCGAGGACGCGGCGAAGTTCTACGCCCAGTGCGCCATCGACGCCAAGGTCGCCTTCGTCAACGCCCTTCCGGTCTTCATCGCCGGCACCAAGGAGTGGGCGGACAAGTTCACCGAGGCGGGCGTCCCGATCGTCGGTGACGACATCAAGTCCCAGGTCGGCGCCACCATCACGCACCGCGTCATGGCGAAGCTGTTCGAGGACCGTGGTGTGCGCCTCGAGCGCACGATGCAGCTGAACGTCGGCGGCAACATGGACTTCAAGAACATGCTCGAGCGTGACCGCCTCGAGTCCAAGAAGATCTCCAAGACGCAGGCCGTCACCTCCCAGATCCCCGACCGGGACCTCGGCGAGAAGAACGTCCACATCGGCCCGTCCGACTACGTCGCCTGGCTGGACGACCGCAAGTGGGCGTACGTCCGCCTCGAGGGCCGCGCCTTCGGCGACGTCCCGCTGAACCTGGAGTACAAGCTCGAGGTCTGGGACTCCCCGAACTCCGCCGGCATCATCATCGACGCCCTGCGCGCCGCGAAGATCGCCAAGGACCGCGGCATCGGCGGCCCGATCCTGTCGGCGTCGAGCTACTTCATGAAGTCCCCGCCGGTCCAGTACTTCGACGACGAGGCCCGCGAGAACGTCGAGAAGTTCATCCGCGGTGAAGTCGAGCGCTAGTCGGCACCACGCGGTGCGCTAGCCCGACAGGCAGGCGCACCGCACAGAACGCTCCTGCCAGGGCTGTGAGGGTCCCCGGGTTTCCTGACTCGGGGACCCTCGGCATATGTGAGGCTTTGCTCCATGCCCGTCGTCCGTGACCTGCGCGTCCTGCTGCGTCTGCGGGACTTCCGACGTCTGCTGTCCGTACGCCTCCTCTCGCAGGGCGCCGACGGCGTCTACCAGGTCGCACTCGCCGCGTACGTCGTCTTCTCCCCGGAGAAACAGACCTCGGCCGTGGCGATCGCCTCGGCGATGGCGGTCCTGCTGCTCCCTTACTCGCTGGTCGGTCCCTTCGCGGGCGTCCTGCTGGACCGATGGCGGCGCCGCCAGGTCCTCGTGTACGGCAACCTGCTGCGGGCGCTGCTGGCGGCGGCCACCGCGGTACTGATGGTCAGCTCGGTGCCGGACTGGCTGTTCTACGTGTCCGCGTTGTGTGTCACGGCCGTCAACCGCTTCGTCCTCGCCGGACTGTCGGCCGCCCTGCCGCGCGTGGTCGACGCCGAGCGCCTGGTGATCGCCAACTCCTTGTCCCCGACGGCCGGAACACTCGCCGCGACCGCGGGCGGCGGCCTCGCCTTCCTCGTACGGCTCGTGGCGTCGGGCTCCGATGCCGCGGTGGTCCTGCTCGGGGCCTTCCTCTATCTCTGTGCCGCGCTGACCTCCCTGAGAATGGCTCCCGCGCTGTTGGGCCCCGACCGGGCGCCGGCGCAGCCCCACCTACGGACCGCGGTCGCCGACACCGCACGGGATCTCCTCGCGGCCGTGCGGCATCTGGCCGAGCCCCGGCGCCGGGAGGCGGCCTGGGCGCTGGCCTCGATGACGCTGATGCGCTTCTGCTACGGCGCGCTCCTCGTCCTGCTCCTCATGCTGTGCCGGTACACCCTCGCCGCGACCCCGGACGAAGGACTGCGGCTGCTCGGACTCGCCGTGGCGGTGTCCGGCGCGGGCTTCTTCGCGGCCGCCGTGGTGACGCCGTGGGCGGTGGGACGGCTCGGCCCCGGCCGCTGGATCGTGGTCTGCTCCGGCGCGGCCACGGTTCTGGAGCCTGCGCTGGGTCTGTGGTTCGCCACCGGCCCCCTGATGGTCGCGGCCTTCGTCCTGGGGTTGATCACCCAGGGAGCCAAGATCGCCACGGACACGATCGTCCAGTCCTCGGTCGAGGACGGTTTCCGGGGCCGGATCTTCTCCCTGTACGACGTCCTCTTCAACGTCGCCTTCGTGAGTGCTGCCGGAGTGGCGGCCCTGATGCTCCCACCGGACGGCCGTTCGGTGGTGCTGGTGTTGTTCGTCGCACTGATCTACGGCGGGGTCGCGGTGGCCATGGCCCGCTTCGAAGCACGACGGGACAGCAGAGGGGGCGATGTTTCACGTGAAACATCGCCCCCTCGCTAGACCCTCGGTCATGTTTCACGTGAAACATGACCCGGCCCGCGGTCTCAGCCCTGTTCGGCCCACCACTCCTTGAGGGCCGACACCGCCGCATCGTGCTCCATCGGACCGTGCTCGAGGCGCAGCTCCAGCATGTGCTTGTACGCCTTGCCGATGACGGGGCCAGGACCGACACCCAGGATCTCCATGATCTGGTTGCCATCGAGGTCCGGGCGGATCGAGTCCAGCTCCTCCTGCTCCTGGAGCTGCCCGATGCGCCCCTCCAGACCGTCGTAGGCCCGCGACAGCGCGGCCGCCTTCCGCTTGTTGCGCGTGGTGCAGTCGGAGCGGGTCAGCTTGTGCAGACGGTCCAGGAGCGGGCCCGCGTCACGGACGTAGCGGCGCACCGCCGAATCCGTCCATTCGCCGGTGCCGTAGCCATGGAAGCGCAGGTGGAGTTCGACCAGACGTGAGACGTCCTTCACCAGGTCGTTGGAGTACTTCAGGGCCGTCATGCGCTTCTTGGTCATCTTCGCGCCGACCACCTCGTGGTGGTGGAACGAGACCCGGCCGTCCTTCTCGAAGCGGCGGGTGCGCGGCTTGCCGATGTCGTGCAGCAGGGCGGCCAGGCGCAGCGTGAGGTCGGGGCCGTCCTCCTCCAGCGCCATCGCCTGCTCCAGCACGATCAGCGTGTGGTGGTAGACGTCCTTGTGCCGGTGGTGCTCGTCACGCTCCAGATGCAGGGCCGGCAGCTCGGGCAGGACGTGGTCGGCGAGCCCGGTCTCGACCAGCAGGCTCAGACCCTTGCGCGGGTTCGCGGAGAGGATCAGCTTGTTCAGCTCGTCCCGGACCCGCTCCGCCGAGACGATCTCGATCCGCCCGGCCATGTCCGTCATCGCCGTGACGACCTCGGGAGCGACTTCGAAGTCCAGCTGAGCGGCGAACCGGGCAGCCCGCATCATCCGCAGCGGATCGTCCGAGAACGACTCCTCCGGCGTGCCGGGGGTCCACAGCACCCGGGCCGCCAGGTCCTCCAGGCCGCCGTGCGGGTCGATGAACTCCTTCTCCGGCAGCGCCACGGCCATCGCGTTGACCGTGAAGTCCCGACGGACCAGATCCTGCTCGATGGAGTCGCCGTACGACACCTCGGGCTTGCGTGAGGTGCGGTCGTACGCCTCGGACCGGTAGGTGGTCACCTCGATCTGAAAGCGCCAATCAGTGTCTCCGACACGGGCATCCTTCTGCGCCCCGACCGTACCGAAGGCGATCCCGACCTCCCAGACGGCGTCCGCCCAGGGCCGCACGATCTTCAGTACGTCCTCGGGGCGCGCGTCGGTGGTGAAATCCAGGTCGTTGCCGAGCCGGCCGAGCAGCGCGTCGCGGACCGAGCCGCCCACCAGGGCGAGCGAGAACCCGGCCTCCTGGAAACGGCGGGCGAGATCGTCGGCCACGGGGGCCACCCGTAGCAGCTCGCTCACAGCGCGTTGCTGCGCCTGGCTCAGGGCAGAGGGATTGTCATCGTTGGGGTTCGGCACAACAGAAAAGGGTACGTGGCCCCGGCACCTTGGGGCGCCTCGTTTGAACGGGCACGGATGCCTCCTGTCATAAGCGCACAAGGGCTGCGCTTACGGCGTACATCCGCTCTCCCCTCGATACTAGATATAGAGGACGCGTCGCTACTGCCTCTCGATCTTGTTAAGCAGACCGCGGCACTTCCCCTCAGCGCGCCTCGTTACCATGCGTGGACGCACATTCCGACGACCACTGACGACGACGAGGGACGGGCGAGCGCGTGGCCGAGGCGGCTGACTTCCAGGGGACCAGTGCCTCACCTGTGCGCCGGTGGCTGCGGCGCACCGGAGGACTGCTCGCCGGGGCACCCCTGCTGGCCGGGCTCCTCCAGCTTCCCGCCGCGGGACCGGCACAGGCCGCCTCCTCGGACCCCGTGTCCGTCTCGGTCGACTCGCTCAGCCCCAGCGCCCCCACGGACGGCGACACGCTGACCGTGTCCGGCACGGTGACCAACAACGGCAAGCAGGCCGTCACCGGCGCCCACGTGGGCCTGCGGGTGGGTCGCATGCTGAACACGCGCTCGGCGATCGACGGGGTCGCCCAGCACTCCGACGACCTCCAGGGCGGGACCGGCACCGAGGTCGGCGGAAAGTACGAGGAGAAGTTCTCCAAGCTCGCCCCGGGCGTCGCCGAGCACTTCAGCATCTCGGTCCCGGTGGACAAACTCGACCTCGGCGACGACGGCGTCTACGAGTTCGGCGTCGCCCTGTCCGGCCAGACCTCCGCGCAGCCCTGGGACCAGGTCCTCGGCGTCCAGCGGACGTTCCTGCCGTGGCAGCCCGCCGAGGCCGACACGAAGACGAAGACGACGTTCCTCTGGCCGCTGATCTCCACGGTCCACATGACGGCCAGGACGGGTGCCGGTGAGCTGCAGACGCCGGTCTTCCTCAACGACGACCTGGCCAAGGAGATCGCCCCGGGCGGTCGCCTCGCACAGATGCTGGAGCTGGGCAAGGACCTCGACGTCACCTGGGTGATCGACCCGGACCTGCTGGCGTCGGTGGACGCGATGGCGGGCAACTACCGCGTCCAGGGCGACGGCAACACCACCACGGCCGGCACCCACCAGGCGGTCGCCAAGCAGTGGCTGGCGGGCCTCCAGAAGGCCGTGGCGGGCAAGGAGGTCGTCGCCCTGCCCTTCGCCGACCCGGACCTGGCCTCCCTCGCGCACAGCGGCACCAGCGTCACCGGCTCGCTCAGCCACCTCAAGGACGCCACCGACGTCGCCGCCACCACCGTGAAGACCGTGCTTCATGTCACACCGGACACGGATTTCGCCTGGCCGGTGGACGGCGCCGTGGACCCGTCGATCATGAAGGTCGCCACCTCGGCCGGTGCCGACCGGGTGATTGCCCGCAGTGACAGCCTCCAGGAGACCGCCGGGCTGTCCTACACCCCTTCCGCCGCCCGCCCCGTCGGCGGCGGCACGACGGCGGTGGCGGCCGACGCACGGCTGTCCACCGCCTTCGAGGGCGATCTGACCAAGGCGGACTCGGCCACGCTCGCCGTGCAGGAGTTCCTGGCGCAGAGTCTGGAGCTGAACGCGCAGACGGACGAGCAGCGCAGCATCGTCGTCGCTCCGCAGCGGATGCCGTCGGCGAGCCAGGCCCAGGCGATGGCGACGGCGCTGAAGGCGCTCCAGGACGACACCTGGTCACAGTCGCAGAACCTCACCGCGGCCGCCAAGGCCAAACCCGACCCGGACGCCACCACGCGCATCCCGTCCACGTCCGTCTACCCCTCCTCGCTGCGCAAGCAGGAGCTGCCCAGGACGGCCTTCGAGCAGATCGCGCGCACGCAGGACAAGCTCGACAACTTCAAG
Source organism: Streptomyces sp. NPDC044064 (assembly GCF_056434245.1). NCBI lineage: Bacteria > Bacillati > Actinomycetota > Actinomycetes > Kitasatosporales > Streptomycetaceae > Streptomyces > Streptomyces sp. NPDC044064. Next base: position 301,597 of record NZ_JBWKFN010000004.1, on the reverse strand, counting down.
GTGATCCTCAGCGACCAGTCCCGCGTGGTCACCCCGTTCGGCAGGGCCATAAACCGTGAGATGTCCACGTCGTGGCGCGACCGCAGCACAGAGGCGGACAGCTTCCGGGGTGACGTGGAGAACTGGCTCGACGAACTCGCCGACCAGGTCAAACTGATCGACAAGTCCGAGACCAAGCTCTCCGGGCGCAGCGCCACCATCCCGGTGACCGTCCAGAACAACCTCGTCCAGCCCGTGAACCACCTCGTGCTGCGGCTCACCTCGACGAACCCGACCCGCCTGAAGGTCCACGGCAAGGCCTACTACGAGCAGCCCGTCGAGGTCTCCGGCGGCCACAGCCAGTCCGTGAAGTTCACCACCTCGGCCAACGCCAACGGCCGGGTCTCGGTCTACGCCCAGCTCTACACCGAGGACGGACAGGAATACGGCGACCCCGTCCAGTTCGATGTGAAGGTCACCGAGGTCACGCCCACGGTCATGCTGGTCATCGGCGGCGGCGTGCTCCTCCTGGTCCTGGCCGGCTTCCGGATGTACACCCAGCGCAAGCGCGCGGCCGCCCGCCAGGCCGAGGACGACGGCCCCGACGCCGCGGGGGAGGACCCCGGTGAGAAGCCCGGGAACCCCGGCGCCCCCGGGGACCGTCTCCCGGAGGAGTCCGACGCCCACTCCGGGGAAGACGACCCGGAGCAGCCGAGTGACCCTGCACCGGACACCGCACCGGAAAGCACCGACCCGTCCGGGACGGGTGAGAGAGTGGACCGTTGAGCGATGTCGTGGCCGGTGTGGCCCGGGACGATGAGGTGGGGTAACCATGAACGCGCCGTACGACGGTGACCGCGGTCAGGGCGCGGCCGGCTCCGGCTACCCCGAGCCGACGCCCGAGTCCGGGCAGGTGCCGCCGCAGCACGCTGCGGACATGTACCTCCAGGACGCCTACGACCAGGACCCCTACCGGGACCACGATCTCGCTGCCCAGGACCCGGTCGCCGAGGCGCTCTACGACCGTGCCGCGCACCCCCCGCCGCCCCCGGGCACGTACGAGCAGCAGCAGCCTCTGTACGGTCCTCCGGCCCAGTCGCCGTACGCCCCCGACCCGCGCGTGTGGGCACAGACCCCGGCGCCGGAGCCGGAGGGCGCGGCCCAGTACCTGCCGTACGGAGACGACCCCCGTACGACCCAGTTCGTGGGCGTGGACGACCTGGTGTCGCACTCCGGCGAGGAGTACCACCAGCCCGACGCCTTCGCGCACCTCTTCCGGGACCAGCAGCAGGGCGGTGCGCCCGCGCCGATGGATCTCCCGGCCGGGGGCGGGGCGGGGGGGGGGGCGGGGGCCGGGGGGGGGCCAGGGGGGGGGTGGGGGGGAGCCGCGAGACAACGAGAGACAACCGAACCCAAAGGACGAAACAAAGACGCCAACTAC
>NZ_JBWKFN010000004.1:143962-300167 GCF_056434245.1 Streptomyces sp. NPDC044064 | reverse complement strand
CCTTCTCAGAGAAAAACAAGAGCCCCCCCCCCCCCCCCCTCACCCCCCCCCTCCCCCCCCCCCCCCCCCCCCCCCCCCCCCCCCCCGGGCCGGGCCCGGCGGCTCCGTACCCGGCGCCGCCGCACGCCCAGAGCCCGCAGTACGCGAACCAGTACGCCGAGACTCCGTACCAGGCCGGACAGCCGGTCCAGCCGCCGGTGCCGGCCCCGGCCGCGGCTCCCGAGCCCGTCGGTCCGTCCGCTCCCGCGGAGGCCTCCGCGCCCACGGCTCCCGCCCCGAAGAAGGGCGGGAAGGCCGGCGGGCTGCTCAAGTCCAGCGCGGTCATGGCGGCGGGCACGATGGTGTCCCGGCTCACCGGTTTCATCCGCTCCGCGCTGATCGCCGCCGCGCTGGGCCTCGGCTTCCTCGCCGACTCCTTCCAGGTGGCCTACCAGCTGCCGACGATGATCTACATCCTCACGGTCGGTGGCGGTCTCAACTCCGTCTTCGTGCCCCAGCTGGTGCGCTCCATGAAGGAGGACGAGGACGGCGGCGAGGCCTTCGCCAACCGGCTGCTGACCCTCGTGATGGTGGCCCTGGCCGCACTGACCGGTCTCGCGATGCTCGCGGCGCCGCTGCTGGTGCGGGCGCTGTCTCCCACCATCGCCGACAACTCTGCGGCCAACGACGTCGCGGTCACCTTCACCCGCTACTTCCTGCCCTCGATCTTCTTCATGGGCATCCACGTAGTGATGGGGCAGATCCTGAACGCGCGCGGGAAGTTCGGCGCGATGATGTGGACGCCGGTCCTGAACAACATCGTCATCATCATCTCGCTCGGCGCGTTCATCTGGGTCTACGGCACCGCAGCCAACTCCCACCTGGACGTCGCCAGCATCCCGCCGCAGGGCCAGCGACTGCTCGGTGTCGGTGTGCTGCTCGGCCTGGTCGTCCAGGCCCTCGCGATGATCCCCTACCTGCGCGAGACCGGATTCCGGATCCGGCTGCGCTTCGACTGGAAGGGCCACGGCCTGGGCAAGGCCGCGATGCTCGCCAAGTGGACGATCCTGTTCGTCCTCGCCAACCAGGTGGGCGCCATGGTCGTGACGCAGCTCTCCACCGCCGCCGGCGACGCTTCCGGTGTCAAGGGCACCGGCTTCGCCGCCTACGCCAACGCCCAGCTGATCTGGGGTCTGCCGCAGGCCATCATCACGGTGTCTCTCATGGCCGCGCTTCTGCCGCGCATCTCGCGGTCGGCCGCCGAGGGCGACAGCGGGGCCATCCGCGACGACATCTCCCAGGGCCTGCGCACCACCGCGGTCGCCATCGTGCCCATCGCCTTCGGCTTCCTCGCCCTCGGCATCCCCATGTGCACCCTGATCTTCGGTTCCGCAGGCACCAACTCGGCCGTCAACATGGGTTACATGCTGATGGCCTTCGCCCTCGGCCTCATCCCGTACTCCGTGCAGTACGTGGTCCTGCGCGCCTTCTACGCCTACGAGGACACCCGGACGCCCTTCTACAACACCGTCATCGTGGCGGCGGTCAACGCGAGCGCCTCCGGGCTCTGCTACCTCCTGCTGCCGGCCCGCTGGGCGGTCGCGGGCATGGCTGCCGCGTACGGCCTCGCCTACGCGATCGGTGTGGGCGTCGCCTGGCGGAGGCTGCGCAAGCGGCTCGGCGGTGACCTGGACGGCGCACGGGTGCTGCGGACGTACGCGCGGCTCGGCATCGCCTCGGTACCGGCGGCCCTGCTCAGCGGTGCGGTCTGCTACGGCATCGGGCACACTCTCGGCCAGGGCGTCATCGGCTCCTTCGCGGCGCTGGTGGTCGGCGGCGCGGTCCTGCTCGGTGTCTTCTTCGTCGCCGCCCGCCGGATGCGGATCGACGAACTCAACTCGCTCGTGGGCATGGTGCGCGGGCGTCTGGGTCGCTGAGTCGGGGGTAGGCGCACAACCATCGTCCGCAGCTGTGTGTCGTGCATAGCGTCGGACTGTGGGCACAATTGGATTCGGCGTCGGACAGCGTGCAACAGATGGGGAGGCAGGGACGACGGTGGCGGAACGGAGCACGGCTGCCGTCGACGTGGCAGACAACAGCGGCGAGCAGCCGCTGACCGCCAAGGCGGACCAGTCCACGGCCGACGGGGTGGCCCAGAACCCGGAGCGGGACACGGACAGCGAGGGGCAGGGGAGCGGCGGAACGGACGGTCATGGAAAGAAGGCCTCACCGCCGGAACTGCACAGCGGTCACAAACTCGCCAGACGCTACCGTCTCGAGGAGTGCGTCACCCGACTGGACGGATTCAGCAGCTGGCGTGCGGTCGACGAGAAACTCCGTCGCGCCGTCGGCGTTCACATCCTGCCCGCGGACCATGCGCGGGCCCGGTCGGTACTGGCCGCAGCGCGTTCCTCGGCGCTGCTCGGCGATCCACGCTTCGTCCAGGTCCTGGACGCCGTCGAGGAGAACGACCTCGTCTACGTCGTGCACGAATGGCTGCCCGACGCCACCGAACTGACCGCGCTGCTGGCGGCCGGCCCACTGGAGCCGCACGACGCCTACCAGATGGTCAGTCAGGTGGCCTCCGCCATGGCCGCCGCGCACCGCGAGGGGCTCGCCCATCTGCGGCTGAACCCGAACGCCGTCCTGCGTGCCTCCACCGGTCAGTGGCGCATCCGCGGCCTGGCCGTGAACGCGGCGCTGCGCGGTATCAGTTCCGACACCCCGCAGCGCACCGACACCGAGTCGATCGGCGCCCTGCTGTACGCCGCGCTGACCCAGCGCTGGCCGTACGAGAACGATGCCTACGGCCTGTCCGGCCTGCCCAAGGACATCGGCCTGATCGCCCCGGACCAGGTGCGCGCCGGTGTCCACCGCGGGCTGTCCGAACTCACCATGCGCGCCCTGGTGAACGACGGGGCCACCGCGTCCCGGCACGAGGCTCCTTGCACGACTCCGGAGGAGCTGGTCAAGGCGATCGGCGAGATGCCCCGCATCCGCCCGCCGGAGCCGGCGTTCACGGCCCCGCCGGAGTACCAGCGCACGACGTACCAGCAGGGCACGTACGGACGCCCCGCAGCGCGCCCTGGCGTCTCTCAGCCGATCGCGGCCCCGCCGGCCCCGCTGCAGAGCCGCACCGGCAAGGCTCTGAAGTGGGCTGTCTCGGCGCTCCTCATCGCCGCACTGGGCCTGGGCAGCTGGCAGCTGGCGGACGCTCTGATGGGCCAGGGCGAGTCGGACGACACCAACAAGACACAGGTCCAGGACGGCGGGGACAAGAACGGCGCGAAGCCGAAGGCAACGCCGATAAAGATCGCCAATAGCCGGGAGTTCGTCGCCGTCGGCGACCCCCAGCACCCCAACGATGTCTCCAAGACCTACGACCACAACGCGTCGACGTACTGGAGGACCAAAACCTTCACCGAAGGCCCCCCGATCGCGCCGCTCAAGCCGGGTGTCGGCATCGTCTATGACCTCGGTTCGGCGAAGAATCTCAGCACGGCCACCCTGGACCTCCGTTACGGCGGCAACCACACGACCGTCGAGCTGTACGCGGCCGACACGCTGGAGCCGGCATCACTCGACTCGATGAAGAAGATCGGCAGCGTCACAACCTCGGGTAATACCGCTACGGTGAAGGTCACCAAGTCGGTGAAGACGCAATACGTCCTCGTGTGGCTGACCGCTGTGCCGTACTCGGGTCCGGACTCGGTCACGTATTCCCAGGCCGGCTTCAAGCAGGCCATCGGCGAAGTGCGGTTCACGGGCTGACGTCTCACTCGAACCGGAGGGGGCAGATGGCGGAGGGCGCCGGATACGACGGTGTGAGCGACCAGGACCTTCTCGCCCGCCATGTGGAAGGCGACCCCGATGCCTTCGGTGAGATCGTGCGGCGGCATCGGGACCGACTCTGGGCGGTGGCGCTGCGCACTCTGGGGGACCGCGAGGAGGCCGCTGACGCCGTCCAGGACGCGCTGGTGTCCGCCTACCGGGCAGCGCACACCTTCCGGGGGCAGTCGGCCGTCACGACCTGGCTGCATCGCATCACCGTGAACGCCTGCCTGGACCGGGCCCGCAAGGCCGCCTCCAGGAAGACCGCTCCGGTCGACGACACCGAGCGGCTGGAACAGCTACTGGAGCCGCACGAGGCGGCCTCCGCTCCGGCCGAGCGGAACGATGTGCACCGTCAGCTCCTCGAGGCCCTCGGCACGCTTCCGTATGAGCAGCGTGCGGCTCTGATCCTCGTGGACATGCAGGGCTATCCCGTGGCCGAGGCCGCCCGGATCCTCGATGTACCGACGGGGACGGTGAAGAGCCGTTGCGCCCGAGGCCGGGCCAGACTTCTTCCGCTGCTCACCCATCTGCGGCCCGGCCATACCGATGACGAAAAAGAACCCGGGCCGGGACGGAACCGGGTGGAAGGGAAATCCGTCCCACCTGCGACGGATCCCCATGACAAGGGTCCTGGGCGTACGGGTCCGAGCGATTCAACCGTAGTGAAGGGCGGAGGTGGGCGAGCGTGACTTCCTCGACAGACACGGCCGGGCACCCGGACGTCGCCGAGATTTCCGACCTCACCGAAGGCCTCCTCCCACCGGATCGAAGCACTGCGGTACGGCGCCACCTGGAAGGGTGCGAGCTGTGCGCGGACGTGCATGCCTCGCTGGAGGAGATCCGGGGGCTGCTCGGCACCATGCCGGGGCCGCCGCGGATGCCGGCGGACGTCGCCGGGCGTATCGACGCCGCCCTTGCCGCCGAAGCGCTGCTGGCCTCCACCGCACCTGAGGCTCTGGCCGCGCCCCTCCTCGTTTCCGAGGAGCCGGCCCGCACCGGTGGTCGTGTTTCACGTGAAACATCGGTCCCGTCGGACCGCCCCCGCGGGCGCCCCAGCGGATCCACCGGCCCGGGAAGGAAGGGACGCGAGCGTGCTCGGCGCCGCCGGACCGTCGCCCTGGGTGCCGTTCTCACCGCCGCCGTCCTGGGAGCCGGCTCGCTCGTCCTCCAGTCGCTCATGGGTGGCGGGGCCGATACGACCGCTCACGGCCGACCGACACCGGCCACCAGCGCGTTCTCCGGGGACAGCGTGCAGAGCCAGGTGAAGGACCTGCTCGCCACGAAAAAGGGCACGGAGCCGGGCTCCGAGAGCCGGCGACCACGCTCCGGTATCGACTCCCAGCAGAACAGCCCCGGGTCCACCCAGAGCGCGAACACCCTGATCCAGACGCAGCCCTCGGTTCCCGACTGCGTCCGTAAGGCGATCAACAGCAGCGACGCAGTCCTCGGCGCCAAGACCGGTACCTATGGCGGCAGGAGTGCCTATCTCGTCGTGATGCCCGACGTCGGCGACAGCACCCGAGTCACGGCCTATGTCGTCGACGCGGACTGCGTCCACCAGGCCACTTCGTCCGTCGGTAAGGTCCTGCTCAAGCAGTCTCTCCCTCGGACCTGAGTCGGTAGAGGATTCATCTCCGTCTGTGCGGTCATCCGTACCGTGGGCGATCCCCGTGTGCCCGGACACAACGGGAATGCGCGCCCCTTAGGATCCGTTGGGTGGGGTGAGAGTTCCGAAAGGGGCTCCCACCGGTCGACTGACGCAGACCAGAGACGAGGAACCAAGCCGTGAGCGACGTCCGTAACGTGATCATCATCGGCTCCGGGCCGGCAGGCTACACGGCGGCGCTCTACACCGCGCGCGCCTCGCTGAAGCCGCTGGTGTTCGAGGGGGCTGTCACCGCCGGTGGCGCGCTGATGAACACCACCGAGGTGGAGAACTTCCCGGGCTTCCGCGACGGCATCATGGGTCCTGAGCTGATGGACAACATGCGGGCGCAGGCCGAGCGCTTCGGCGCCGAGCTGATCCCGGACGACATCGTCTCCGTCGACCTGACCGGTGAGATCAAGACCGTCACAGACACCGCGGGTACGGTCCACCGGGCGAAGGCCGTGATCGTCACCACCGGCTCCCAGCACCGCAAGCTCGCCCTCCCGAACGAGGACGCGCTCTCCGGCCGGGGTGTCTCCTGGTGCGCCACCTGTGACGGGTTCTTCTTCAAGGACCAGGACATCGCCGTGATCGGCGGTGGGGACACCGCGATGGAGGAGGCCACCTTCCTCTCGCGGTTCGCCAAGTCCGTGACGATCGTGCACCGCCGTGACACCCTGCGCGCCTCCAAGGCGATGCAGGAGCGTGCCTTCGGCGACCCGAAGATCAAGTTCGTCTGGGACAGCGAGGTCGCCGAGGTGCAGGGCGACCAGAAGCTCTCCGGTCTGAAGCTGCGCAACGTCAAGACCGGTGAGCTTTCCGATCTGCCGGTGACGGGCCTGTTCATCGCGATCGGCCACGACCCGCGCACCGAGCTGTTCAAGGGCCAGCTGGACTTGGACGAGGAGGGCTACCTGAAGGTTGCCGCCCCGTCCACCCGCACCAACCTGACCGGTGTCTTCGCCGCCGGTGACGTAGTCGACCACACGTACCGGCAGGCAATCACCGCGGCCGGCACCGGCTGTTCCGCCGCCCTCGACGCCGAGCGCTTCCTCTCCGCCCTCGCGGACGAGGACAAGGCCGAGGCCGCCGCCGCCGTCTGACCTTCCCTTCCCCGCCCCACCGCAGAAGATAAGGAGCCCACCGTGGCCCTGAAGAGCACGACCGACGCGTCCTTCGACGAGGACGTCCTCAAGAGCGACAAGCCCGTCCTGGTGGACTTCTGGGCCGAGTGGTGCGGCCCGTGCCGCCAGATCGCTCCGTCCCTCGAGGCCATTGCCGCCGAGCACGGCGACAAGATCGAGATCGTCAAGCTGAACATCGACGAGAACCCGGGCACGGCCGCCAAGTACGGCGTCATGTCCATCCCGACCCTCAACGTCTATCAGGGCGGTGAGGTCGTCAAGACGATCGTCGGTGCCAAGCCGAAGGCTGCGCTGGTGCGCGACCTCGACGAGTTCATCGCCGAGTGACGTTTCACGTGAAACACGAATGGGCCAACCCTTCTGGGTTGGCCCATTTGCATGAGGCTCTCGGCTGACACCGACCACTACAGCGGCCGCAGCACCGGTTCCTTCTGTACGGCCCCCAGCAGCCTGTCGAGCGCCATCTCCACGTCTTCCTTCCAGGAGAGCGTCGAGCGCAGCTCCAGCCGCAGACGGGGGTGCGTGGGGTGCTGCCGGACCGTCTTGAAGCCCACGGCCAGGAGATGGTCGGCCGGCAGCAGACAGGCGGGTTCCCTCCAACGGGCGTCACCGAACGCCTCGACCGCCTTGAAGCCCCGGCGCAGCAGATCCTTGGCGACCGCCTGGACCATCACCCGGCCCAGCCCCTGCCCCCGGTAGCCGGGCATGATGAACGCCGTCATGAGCTGGACGGCATCCGGTGAGACCGGACTCGTGGGGAACGCCGTGGAGCGCGGGACATAGGCCGGCGGCGCGTAGAGAACGAAGCCCACGGGGATGTCGTCGACGTAGACCACCCGGCCGCACGATCCCCAGTCCAGCAGGACAGCGGAGATCCAGGACTCCTTCTCCAGCGCGGAGGTGCCCGCCTTTACCGCGGCTTCGCCGCTGACGGGGTCGAGCTCCCAGAAGACGCACGAGCGACAGCGCTTGGGAAGGTCCTGAACGTTGTCCAGCGTGAGCGGTACGAGCCGGCGCCCCATGAAGGCTGTTCCTCGCTTCCTTCGCCCGCTGCGTCGCGAGCGGCTGTCAGAGCGCTCCGTTCCCTGAGCAGGCTGCCGACGAATCCGCCGACGGCCCCAAGGCCCAAGCCAGCGCTCACCAATCCGGTGCGGCTCATCGATCGCATGGCCCCTGTCTCCCCACTCAGAGATCCGCCAGGTGGATGCGCCTACCCCATCCGCATCGTATCCACGAAGCGATTCCCTCGATACCTGCCTCAAAGCAAAGAGCGGACCGCCTTCCGGTACACCGGATGCGATCCGCTCCCCTGCCCCCTCCGGCGGGACCGCCGGAGGTTCAGTCGTCCTGTTCCTCGGAGTCGCCGTCGTGGAGACCCTTCTGCAGAACCGGCCCCTCGCCCGGGGCGAGGCTGCCGAGAATCCGCTCAAGGTCCTCCATGGAGGCGAACTCGACGGTGATCTTGCCCTTCTTCTGACCGAGGTCGACCTTCACCCGGGTTTCGAAGCGGTCCGACAGACGGGTGGCCAGCTCGCTCAGCGCCGGGGAGACCCGGGCACCGGCCCGCGGGCCCTTGGAGCGCTGGGTCGTCTGGGGCCGCGAACCCATCAGGGTCACGATCTCCTCGACGGCCCGCACCGAGAGGCCCTCGGCCACGATGCGATGCGCCAGTCGGTCCTGCTCGTCCGAGTCCTCGACGGACAGCAGCGCCCGGGCGTGACCGGCGGAGAGAACCCCGGCGGCGACCCTGCGCTGGACCGCCGGCGACAGCTTCAACAGCCGCAGGGTGTTGGAGACCTGCGGGCGGGAGCGCCCGATGCGGTCCGCCAGCTGGTCGTGCGTGCAGTTGAAGTCCTTCAGCAGCTGGTCGTAGGCGGCCGCCTCTTCCAACGGGTTCAACTGCGCCCGGTGCAGGTTCTCCAGCAGGGCGTCCAGGAGGAGCTTCTCGTCATCGGTGGCCCGGACGATCGCCGGGATGGCCTCGAGGCCGGCCTCACGGCAGGCCCGCCAGCGGCGCTCACCCATGATGAGCTCATAGCGGCCGGGACCCAGCTGTCGTACGACTACGGGCTGAAGGAGGCCGACCTCCTTGATGGAGGTGACCAGCTCCTGCAGCGCGTCCTCGTCGAAGACCTCACGCGGCTGCCGCGGGTTCGGCGTGATGGCGTCGAGGGGCAGCTCGGCGAAGTGGGCACCCACCGGAGGCACGGGAGCCTCCGCGGCAGGGCTCAGCGAGGGCTCCTCGGTTTCATGTGAAACAGGCGGCAACGTGGCCACCTTCGCCGCGGCCACCCCGCGGTCGGTCGTCAGCACCGGAACCGCTGCCGGAGACGTGGACGTTCCACTCCCCATCGCGGCCGGAGCCGGGTTCTTCTCGGTCGGGGCAGCAGGGATCAGCGCGCCGAGTCCACGGCCCAGCCCCCTCCGTCGCTCGCTCACTGGATACCCTCCACCATGCTCGGGTCGTTCTGGGCGCCGATGTGGGCCTGGCTGGCGTCATAGCTGACGCCGATGCCCTTCAGCGCGATTTCTCGGGCCGCCTCAAGATAGGAGAGGGCACCGCTCGATCCAGGATCGTAAGTCAGCACCGTCTGCCCGTAGCTCGGCGCCTCGGAGATACGGACTGAGCGGGGAATGCTCGTCCGCAGCACCTCGTCGCCGAAGTGAGTGCGCACCTCTTCCGCAACCTGCGAGGCGAGACGCGTCCGGCCGTCGTACATGGTGAGCAGGATGGTCGACACATGCAGGGTGGGGTTGAGGTGCCCCCGCACCAGGTCGACGTTGCGCAGCAGCTGGCCCAGTCCCTCCAGCGCGTAGTACTCGCACTGGATGGGGATGAGGACTTCCTGGCCCGCGACGAGCGCGTTGACCGTCAACAGGCCCAGCGAGGGCGGGCAGTCGATGAGGATGTAGTCCAACGGTTGCTCGTACGCCTGGATCGCGCGCTGCAGCCGGCTCTCACGGGCCACCAGGGACACCAGCTCGATCTCCGCACCGGCGAGATCGATGGTGGCAGGAGCGCAGAAGAGGCCTTCGACATCAGGGACGGGCTGGACGACCTCAGCGAGCGGCCTGCTCTCCACCAAGACGTCGTAGATGGAAGGCACTTCCGCGTGATGATCGATACCCAGCGCCGTGGAGGCATTGCCCTGCGGGTCGAGGTCGATCACCAGAACGCGGGCGCCGTGCAGAGCCAGCGAAGCGGCAAGGTTGACGGTCGTCGTGGTCTTGCCCACGCCGCCCTTCTGGTTGGCGACCACCATGACTCGGGTCTGCTCAGGGCGCGGCAGGCCTTCGCCGGCGCGGCCCAGAGCCTCCACCGCCAGTTGGGCAGCGCGACCGATGGGAGTGTCGTCCATCGGGGGCGGTGTTTCACGTGAAACATCCGCCCCCATCGACTCGGTACGGGGACCGGGGACCGGATCGGTCATCGGTCCCGCGATGTTGGCGTCGGACCGCACGGATTCACTCTCCTCGACTTCAGGCTCGCAATGAACAGAGCCTCCCATGTCTTCGGGGTCGTGAACCAGTGAGGCCTGGTGTTCTGTGGAGAAATCCACCTCTGTGGACAACTCCGATGCCTCCCCGAGTGAACCGAGAGGCTTCCGGTCGCGAGGTTCGGCCGCGGCGCGGCCGCGACTGATGATGCCGTGCAGCAGTGAGCGACGTTTCACGTGAAACACGATGCACAGCGATGGCGGCCGGACCGTCGCGACACTCCGGCTTGCGTACGTTTGGCAGCTTGTGTGGAGTACGTCTCGTCGTCAGGACGGTCAGAGATGCCTGCCTCCAAGGCCGGCAACACCGATCTCGCGCGTCAGCGACGTCGCCGTACCCGCCCCGTCCGGGCCGCCTTGGCCCGCTTGGCCGCGAAACGCACACCGCCCGGGCTCTCTCCCACCTCGACCCGCACGACCGTGGACGGGGGATCCACCACGCCCTCGCCCACATGCAGGATCGAGGTCGACACCGCACCGAGCTTGCTGAGCGCGGTGGCCGCCGCCTTCAGCTCCTCCTCGGCGGTGTCCCCCTTGAGCGCGAGCATCTCGCCGTACGGGCGCAGCAACGGGATGCCCCAGGTGGCCAGACGGTCCAGCGGAGCCACGGCGCGGGCCGTCACCACATGGACCGGCGGCAGCTTGCCCATGACCTCCTCGGCCCGGCCGCGCACCACGGTGACGTGATCCAGGCCCAGCAGCTCGACGACCTCGGTGAGGAAGGTCGTGCGCCGCAGCAGGGGCTCCAGCAGGGTGATGTTCAGGTCGTCCCGGACCAGGGCCAGGGGGATACCCGGCAGACCGGCGCCCGAGCCGACGTCGCACACCGTCACCCCCTCGGGGACCGCTTCCGAGAGCACTGCGCAGTTCAGCAGGTGCCGCTCCCACAGACGGGGCACTTCGCGTGGGCCGATCAGGCCACGCTGCACACCCGCCTCGGCGAGCAGCTCCGCATAGCGGACCGCATCGGCGAAGCGATCACCAAACACTTCCCGCGCCTGCTCGGGCGCGGGGGGAAGCGCCGCTGCCTCCGTCACGGGGACCGTCCTTCCGTACAGCGCCGGCGCTTCGCGCACCGACCACCAGAACTACCAGGCTGACAAAGTTCGGCCCCGTCTGCGGGCAGACGGGGCCGGTAAAACGTGAGAGTCCGATCAGGCGGGCAGCACGACGACGAACCGCTGCGGCTCCTCGCCCTCCGACTCGCTGCGCAGCCCGGCGGCCTTGACCGCGTCGTGCACGACCTTGCGCTCGAACGGGGTCATCGGCTTGAGCTTCACGGGCTCGCCGGTGTTCTTCACATCGGCGGCGGCCTTGGCACCCAGCTCGGACAGCTCGGTGCGCTTCTTGGCGCGGTAGCCCGCGATGTCCAGCATCAGACGGCTGCGGTCGCCGGTCTCCCGGTGCACGGCCAGGCGCGTCAGCTCCTGCAGTGCCTCCAGCACCTCGCCGTCACGACCGACCAGCTTCTGCAGGTCGCGGCTGTTGGTGTCGCTGATGATCGACACGGAGGCGCGATCGGCCTCGACATCCATGTCGATGTCGCCGTCGAGGTCGGCGATGTCCAGCAGACCCTCCAGGTAGTCCGCCGCGATCTCGCCCTCCTGCTCCAGGCGGGTGAGGGTGTCTGCACCCTCGGCAGCGGCGGAGGTGGTGCCTTCCGTCACGGGATGGGCTCCTTCTTACTTCTTGGACGGGGACTTGGGCCGCTGCGGGCCACCCTTGCGCTGGCCGGACTGGGCCTTGCTGCGGGTGCCGGAGCCGGGCTTCTCGGGCTCCTTGGCAGCGGCGGGCTTGGCGTCCTGCGGCTCGTCGGCGTCGGACTTCTCCAGAGAAGTGGCCGACGTCTCGTCGCCCGCCTGCTTGGTCGCGCCGGACTGGCGCTGAGCCTTGGTCTGACGCTTGGGCTGCTGGCGCCGGGCGGCGGCGGTGGTCGCCGTCGTGCCGTCCTCGGTCTGCGCCACGGCCTGGCTCTCGCTCTTCACCACGGTGCCGTCGGTCTGGGCCGCGAGGCCCGCCTTGCTCAGCCCGTTGATGAACTTGCGCTCGAACTCGTTGCGGTCGCGGCCCTTGGCGACGATCGCCTTGACGATGGTCTTCTCGCTGCGGCGACGGATCTTGCCGTGGTGCGTGACGTGCTTGGTGAGGCGCTCCAGGTAGGCGGCCTGGGCCTTGGAACCCGGGGTCGGGTTGTTGTGGATGACGTACATCTGCTGGCCCATGGTCCACACGTTGGTGGTCAGCCAGTAGATCAGGACACCGACCGGGAAGTTGATACCGAAGACGGCGAACATGATGGGGAAGACGTACATCAGCATCTTCTGCTGCTGCATGAACGGCGTCTTCACCGTGGTGTCGACGTTCTTCGTCATCAGCTGGCGCTGCGTGTAGAACTGCGACGCCGACATCATGACGATCATGACCACGGTCACGACGCGGACGTCGACGACCGAGGCGCCCAGCGCGTGGATCGTCTCGGCGCTGTCCTTGAACTTCGCGGCGAGCGGGGCGCCGAAGATGTGCGCCTTACGGGCGCTCTCCAGCAGCGGCTGGTTGATGACGCCGATGGTCTCGCCCGACGCGATGCCGTTGAGCACGTGGTACAGGGCGAAGAAGAACGGGGACTGCGCCAGGATGGGAAGGCACGAGGAGAGCGGGTTGGTGCCCGACTCCTTGTACAGCTTCATCATCTCTTCGGACTGACGCTGCTTGTCGTTCTTGTAGCGCTCCTGGATCTTCTTCATCTCGGGCTGGAGCGTCTGCATGGCCCGGGTCGCCTTGATCTGCTTCACGAAGAGCGGGATCAGGCAGATACGGATCAGGATCACGAGGGACACGATCGACAGGCCCCAGGCCCACCCGGTGTCGGGGCCGAAGATGGCGCCGTACACCGTGTGGAACTGGACGATGACCCAGGAGACAGGTGTCGTGATGAAGCTGAAGAGGCTGGCAATCGTGTCCACTAATCATGCTCCTTGGGCATGGGACGAGGTCTCTGCGGCCGGGCTCGGGGAAAGCTCGGAGTGAGGCTTCTCCTCGATGGCCGGTTCGGCGGCGGAGGTCCCGCCCTTGCGTGCGCGCCAAGCGTTGCGCAGCAGTTCGTGCCACCGCGGGCGCTTGCGCGGCGGAACATGGTCCACACCGCCGAGCGACCACGGATTGCACCGGAGGATGCGCCAGGCGGTGAGTGCCGTTCCCTTGATCGCACCGTGCCGGTCGATGGCCGTGAAGCCGTAATGGGAGCACGACGGGTAGTACTTGCACACCGGCCCCAAAAGCGGACTGATCGTCCACTGGTACAGCTTGATCAGAGCCAGTAGCGGGTACTTCATCGCGCGCCCCTTCCCAGCAGCCGCTCGAGGGCGGCGTCCAGGTCTCGGGCCAGCTGTGCGTGGTCTGCGTCGCCCGCTCCGGGCAGCGCTCGTACGACTACCAGGCTACCGGGGGCAAACAGGACGACTCGGTCACGCATCAGGTGGCGAAGTCTGCGCTTCACTTGGTTGCGCACGACCGCTCCACCCACAGCTTTGCTCACGACGAAACCCGCACGCGTCGGGGGAGCGCTCTCCCCTGGCGCGTGCGGGTCCGTGGCACCGCTACGAAGGTGGACGACGAGGGTCGGGCGACCTGCCCGACGACCCCGCCGTACCGCGGTCGCGAAGTCCTCGCGCCGCCTCAGCCGGTTCTCGGTGGGCAGCACGACGTCATGACCTGATCGGGATCAGGCGGACAGGCTGGCGCGACCCTTGGCACGACGGTTCGCGAGAATCGCGCGGCCCGCACGGGTACGCATCCGCAGGCGGAAGCCGTGGGTCTTCGCGCGACGACGGTTGTTCGGCTGGAAGGTGCGCTTGCTCACTCGAGGGCTCCAGAAATCAAATCGGTGGTGGCGGGTGCCGTCCTGGCTGTCACCGTGCGCCCACGAGTAGCTCGCGTCACGCCCGAGTGCACCGCTTCCCGATCACCTGACGTGACCTGTGCCCTTCGGAGGCAGGCGGCAGCAGCCATCGACAACTCGACCTGGTTACGGTACGCGGGGCTACGCCATCCGGTCAAACCGAGGGTCGCCGAGAGACACTATCCACAGGCTGGGGACAACAACTTGAACCGTAGCCGCCGCGCTGACTACCGTGGCTGGACTCCGATTCGTTCCCTTATCCCCGCCCGACCCGATTTTCATCCCGACCCGTCCCACAACCACACGTTCGTGGGACCTGTGAGAGAGCGTGCCCTGTGGCTGACGTACCTGCCGATCTTGCCGCAGTGTGGCCACGAGTACTCGAGCAGCTCCTCGGCGAAGGCCGAGGACAGGGCGTCGAGGCGAAGGACGAGCACTGGATCCGGCGCTGCCAGCCGCTCGCGCTGGTCGCGGACACCGCCCTGCTCGCGGTACCGAACGAATTCGCGAAGAACGTACTGGAGGGCCGTCTCGCGCCGATCGTCAGCGAGACCCTGAGCCGCGAGTGCGGCCGCCCCATCCGCATCGCGATCACCGTGGACGACTCGGCCGGCGAGCCGCCGGCCCCGCAGGCACCGCCCGCCCAGCCGCAGCGGCAGCAGCGCTACGAGGAGCCGGAGCTGCCCTCCGGACCGTACGAGGGCTACGGCCGGCATCGTGCCGCCGAACCGCTCCCGGGCAGCGAGCCGGGCCCCCGCGGGGACCAGCTGCCGACCGCCCGGCCCGCGTATCCGTCCGAGTACCAGCGGCCCGAGCCAGGCGCCTGGCCGCGGCCCGGACAGGACGAGTACGGCTGGCAGCAGCCGCGCCTCGGCTTCCCCGAGCGTGACCCGTACGCCTCGCCGTCGCAGGACTCCTACGGCTCCTCGGGGCAGGACACCTACGACTCGCCGCCCCAGGACTACCGCCCGAAGGGCATGGAGCGCCCGTCGTACGACCAGCAGCGCGGCGACTACGACGCCCCGCGCCCGGAGTACGACCGTCCGGACTACGACCGCTCGGAGTACGAGCGCCCGAACTACAACTCCCGTGCCGACTACGACTCCGCGCGCGCCGAGTACGACCAGCGCGACCCCGTCCGGCGTGAACGGCCCGACCAGTCGGCCGGAGCCGGCCCGGTGCACCGCGGCGGCCCCGGCCGCCCGGACCTGCCGCCGGCCGGCGGGAGCGGTGCGCCCGGTCCGCTGGCCGCGAAGCCCGCGCCGGCGAGCGGTCCCGGTGAGCCGACCGCGCGGCTGAACCCGAAGTACCTGTTCGACACTTTCGTCATCGGCGCCTCCAACCGGTTCGCGCACGCTGCCGCGGTGGCCGTCGCCGAGGCACCCGCGAAGGCCTACAACCCCCTCTTCATCTACGGGGAGTCGGGGCTCGGCAAGACGCACCTGCTGCACGCGATCGGGCACTACGCCCGCAGCCTCTACCCGGGCACGCGCGTGCGGTACGTGAGCTCCGAGGAGTTCACCAACGAGTTCATCAACTCCATCCGCGACGGCAAGGGCGACAGCTTCCGCAAGCGGTACCGCGAGATGGACATCCTGCTCGTCGACGACATCCAGTTCCTCGCGGACAAGGAGTCGACGCAGGAGGAGTTCTTCCACACCTTCAACACGCTCCACAACGCGAACAAGCAGATCGTGCTCTCCAGCGACCGGCCGCCCAAGCAGCTGGTGACGCTGGAGGACCGGCTGCGGAACCGTTTCGAGTGGGGTCTGATCACCGACGTCCAGCCGCCCGAGCTGGAGACGCGCATCGCGATCCTGCGCAAGAAGGCGGTGCAGGAGCAGCTCAACGCCCCGCCGGAGGTACTGGAGTTCATCGCCTCCCGGATCTCGCGGAACATCCGTGAGCTGGAGGGCGCGCTGATCCGGGTGACGGCGTTCGCCTCGCTCAACCGGCAGCCGGTGGACCTGGGCCTCACCGAGATCGTCCTCAAGGACCTGATCCCCGGGGGCGAGGACTCGACCCCCGAGATCACCGCGTCGGCCATCATGGCGTCCACCGCGGACTACTTCGGCCTCACGGTCGACGACCTGTGCGGCACCTCGCGCGGCCGCCAGCTGGTCACGGCCCGCCAGATCGCCATGTACCTGTGTCGTGAGCTCACGGACCTGTCCCTGCCGAAGATCGGCGCGCACTTCGGCGGCCGCGACCACACGACCGTCATGCACGCGGACCGGAAGATCCGCGCGCTGATGGCCGAGCGGCGCTCGATCTACAACCAGGTGACCGAGCTGACCAACCGCATCAAGAACGGCTGACGGCAGCCGCAGACCGACGCTGAGGGCGCCCTCGGGAAGACATCCCGGGGGCGCCTCTTCGCGTCCGGGTGCGACAACCCTGGCGGCCGCTCTCCGCGCCCCCAGCCGCCGTCCTCCGCGTCCTCAGCCGACCGTCCTCCGCGTCCTCAGCCGACCGTCCTCCACTTCCCGGGCAGCCTCCGGCACCCCTCATCGCGCCCTGCCGACGGCTCGTCGCCGCGCCTCGGGTGTCCCTCCCCGGCCACCGAGTGTTCGATTAAGTGCCTGGTTACGGCCGCTCTCCACAGATTCGGTGAGTTTCTTCCGTCCACATGCTGGGGACTGTGGAGTTGTCCCGAACTGCGTCCACAGGCAGCTTGGGGAAGCGGCGTCCGCCCAGCTCAGCTGCCTGTGGAATCGTGGACGAACGATCTCCACAGTCTGTGGACGAAACGGAGATCCACAGACTGTGGACGAAGTTTTCCACGGGAAGCCCACAGGCTGAGGCCGGTTGTCCCCAGCGAATCCCGGCTTCTCCACATGGCTGTCCACTGTTCGGCAACGCGACGCACCCTCTCACCGCGTCGAGTGAACCCCGTCACACGAAGCTGCCGGATTGGGGTGTGGGAAACGTGGGTAAACCTGGGGACACAGCTGGGGAGAACTGCCCTCGAGCTGTGGGCGGTGTGTGCAGAACTTTCTGTTCTCCACAGAGACCCCTGGTTGTCCACCGCCTCCACCCACAGGGTCAGTGGACAAAATTCGTGCTCTGAGCTGGGCAAACGTGGTTATCCACGGTATCCACAGCCCCTACTACTACTTCCGACTAGAGAGAGCTCGGAATCCGTTTCGAAGCGGGGCCTGTGCACAACTCGCGCTCTCGAGCCCGGCTGCCCCTCGGAGCGACTTGACCCCGACAGGCACCTACTGTCAGTGCGGTGCGTCAGACTGGTCCCCGGTGTCCTGCCCTTCGCAGTGGGCGGTGAGACCGAGTCGGAGGACTCAGTAGCAACAGCAGGAGGCGGCTTACGGTGAAGATCCGGGTGGAACGCGACGTACTCGCGGAGGCAGTGGCGTGGGCTGCACGCAGCCTCCCGGCCCGTCCGCCGGCGCCTGTCCTCGCCGGCCTCCTGCTGAAGGCCGAGGACGGCCAGCTGAGCCTGTCGAGCTTCGACTACGAGGTCTCCGCTCGGGTGAGCGTCGAGGCCGAGGTCGAGGAGGAGGGCACGGTTCTCGTCTCCGGCCGGCTGCTCGCCGACATCTCCCGCGCTCTCCCCAACCGCCCGGTGGAGATTTCCACAGACGGTGTACGGGCGACCGTGGTCTGTGGTTCCTCGCGATTCACACTGCACACCCTGCCTGTGGAGGAGTACCCGGCGCTGCCGCAGATGCCGACCGCCACGGGCACCGTTCCCGGCGAGGTCTTCGCCGCCGCCGTGTCCCAGGTGGCCATCGCCGCCGGCCGCGACGACACGCTGCCCGTCCTCACCGGTGTGCGCATCGAGATCGAGGGCGACACGGTCACCCTGGCCTCCACCGACCGCTACCGCTTCGCGGTCCGCGAGTTCCTGTGGAAGCCGGAGAACCCCGACACCTCCGCGGTCGCCCTGGTCCCGGCCAAGACGCTCCTGGACACCGCCAAGTCGCTCGGTGCGGGCGACAGCGTCACGCTGGCGCTGTCCGGCTCGGGCGCGGGCGAGGGACTGATCGGTTTCGAGGGCGCGGGCCGTCGTACGACCACGCGTCTGCTCGAGGGCGACCTGCCGAAGTACCGCACGCTGTTCCCGACCGAGTTCAACTCCGTCGCCGTGATCGAGACCGCCCCCTTCGTGGAGGCCGTCAAGCGTGTGGCCCTGGTCGCCGAGCGGAACACCCCGGTGCGGCTGAGCTTCGAGCAGGGCGTGCTGATCCTGGAGGCCGGCTCCAGCGACGACGCACAGGCTGTGGAAAGGGTTGACGCGCAGCTGGACGGCGACGACATCTCGATCGCCTTCAACCCGACGTTCCTGCTGGACGGTCTGAGCGCCATCGACTCCCCGGTGGCCCAGCTGTCGTTCACGACGTCCACCAAGCCCGCGCTGCTCAGCGGCAAGCCGGCGCTGGACGCCGAGGCGGACGAGGCCTACAAGTACCTGATCATGCCGGTGCGGCTCAGCGGCTGAGCCGCAGCCGCCGGTATCCACAGGACAAAGCCCCAGGTGAGGGCATACGTATGAGCGCGTATGCCCACAGCTGTGCGTGAGGGTCCGGGACTAGGCTCGGACCCGGGTACGCAGGTGCCCCACACGCCACACAGCAACCTAAGGAACACAACTGATGGAGCTCGGTCTCGTCGGCCTCGGCAAGATGGGCGGCAACATGCGCGAGCGGATCCGCCGCGCGGGCCACACCGTCCTCGGATACGACCGCAACGCCGACCTCGCGGACGTCCACAGCCTCGAAGAGCTTGTGGGCAAGCTCAGCGGTCCGCGCGTCGTCTGGGTGATGGTCCCGGCAGGCGAGGCCACGCAGTCCACGATCGACCGGCTCGGCGAGCTGCTGGAGCCCGGTGACGTGGTCGTGGACGGCGGCAACTCCCGCTGGACGGACGACGAGAAGCACGCCGAGGAGCTGGCCGCCAAGGGCATAGGCTTCGTCGACTGCGGTGTCTCCGGCGGCGTCTGGGGCCTGGAGAACGGGTACGCGCTGATGTACGGCGGCGACGCCGAGAACGTCGCCAAGGTGCAGCCCGTCTTCGACGCGCTCAAGCCGGAGGGCGACTTCGGCTCGGTGCACGCCGGCAAGGTCGGCGCGGGCCACTTCGCGAAGATGGTCCACAACGGCATCGAGTACGCCATGATGCAGGCCTACGCCGAGGGCTGGGAGCTGCTGGAGAAGGTCGACTCCGTGGAGAACGTCCGCGAGGTCTTCCGCTCCTGGCAGGAGGGCACGGTCATCCGTTCCTGGCTGCTCGACCTCACGGTGAACGCGCTGGACGAGGACGAGCACCTCGACCAGCTGCGCGGTTATGCACAGGACTCCGGTGAGGGACGCTGGACTGTGGAAGCCGCCATCGACAACGCGGTGCCGCTTCCCGCGATCACCGCGTCGCTGTTCGCGCGGTTCGCCTCCCGCCAGGAGGACTCGCCGCAGATGAAGATGATCGCCGCGCTGCGCAACCAGTTCGGCGGCCACGCCGTAGCGAAGAAGTAATCCACAGGGTCGCTCCGCGATCCACAACCCTGGGGGAGGTCGGCGAACGACCATGCACGTCACGCATCTTTCGCTGGCCGACTTCCGCTCGTACGCCCGGGTCGAGGTTCCGCTCGACCCGGGCGTCACCGCCTTCGTCGGCCCCAACGGGCAGGGCAAGACCAATCTGGTCGAGGCGGTGGGCTATCTCGCGACCCTCGGAAGCCACCGCGTCGCCTCCGACGCCCCCCTGGTCCGCATGGGCGCCGAGCGGGCCGTCATCCGGGCGCAGGTCAGACAGGGCGAGCGGCAGCAGCTGGTCGAGCTTGAGCTGAACCCCGGCCGGGCCAACCGCGCCCGCATCAACCGGTCCTCGCAGGTCAGGCCGAGGGACGTGCTGGGGATCGTACGGACCGTGCTGTTCGCTCCGGAGGACCTCGCGCTGGTCAAGGGGGATCCGGGTGAGCGGCGCCGGTTCCTGGACGAGCTGATCACCGCGCGCTCGCCGCGCATGGCGGGTGTGCGTTCGGACTACGAGCGGGTGCTCAAGCAGCGCAACACGCTCCTCAAGACCGCGGCGCTCGCGCGCAGGCACGGCGGCCGCTCCATGGACCTGTCCACGCTGGACGTGTGGGACCAGCACCTCGCGCGCGCGGGCGCCGAGCTGCTCGCGCAGCGTCTGGACCTGGTCGCCGCGCTGCAGCCGCTGGCCGACAAGGCGTACGAGCAGCTGGCCCCGGGCGGCGGTCCCATCGCGCTGGAGTACAAGCCGTCCGCGCCCGGCGAGGCGCACACCCGCGAGGACCTGTACGGCCAGCTGATGGCGGCGCTCACGGAGGCGCGCAAGCAGGAGATCGAGCGGGGCGTCACCCTGGTGGGCCCGCACCGGGACGATCTGGTTCTCAAACTCGGTCAGCTGCCCGCCAAGGGCTACGCCTCCCACGGCGAGTCGTGGTCCTACGCCCTCGCCCTGCGCCTGGCCTCGTACGACCTGCTGCGGGCGGAGGGCAACGAGCCCGTACTGATCCTCGACGACGTGTTCGCCGAGCTGGACGCCCGCCGCCGTGAGCGGCTGGCCGAACTGGTCGCGCCCGGCGAGCAGGTGCTGGTCACCGCCGCTGTGGACGACGACGTACCGCACGTACTGGCCGGCGCCCGCTACGCGGTGGCCGACGGGACGGTGGAGCGCGTATGAGCACCGACGAACCCACCCCGAAGAACCCCGGGAAGTCTCCGGAGCCCTCCGGTGTCGACCTCGCGCGCGTGGCGCTGCGCGCCGCGAAGGAGCAGGCACGCGCGCGTGGCGACGCGGCGCGGCAGAAGAAGCAGGCGCGGCGCGGCGGCGGTCTGCGCTCGGGCGCGCGTGCGGACGGACGCGACCCGATGGCGCTCGGTGCCGCGATCAACCGGCTGCTGAACGAGCGCGGCTGGGAGACGCCGGCCGCGGTGGGCGGTGTCATGGGCCGCTGGCCGCAGATCGTCGGCGAGGACCTGGCGAAGCACTGTGTGCCGCAGCGGTACGACGAGGACGAGCGGGTGCTGTCCGTGCAGTGCGACTCGACGGCGTGGGCGACCCAGCTGCGGCTGCTCGCCCCGACCCTGGTCGCCCGGCTCAACGAGGACCTCGGACACGGCACGGTCCGGCTGCTCAAGGTCAACGGCCCCGGCGGTCCCGCCCGGCGCTACGGCCCGCTGCGGGCTCCGGGGAGCACGGGCCCGGGCGACACCTACGGGTGACGTACCTCACGTCGTGCGGTCGGCGTGTGGTCGGCGTGTGGTGCCGTCGTACCCCTTGGCGCAGCCCTGTGCACAGGTGTGGATCGCGTACTGACCCCCCAGTAGCCAAGGGTTGACGGCCCGAAGCGCTGAGTGGCGCTGTGAGCCCCTTGGAGCCCCCATCCGTATATCGGTACCCGGCCGAGACCGGTTCAGGGCGGCACATGAGGACTCAGGTACCGGCAAACCCCCATCACTGTCGGCGCTACCGGTAGACTGGAAGCCAATCCCGCCCCAATCGTGGGGACCGCCCGGGAAAAGCTGAGCAACGCTGATCAAGGCTTACCAACGCAACATGCCGCAGCCGCTCCGGCAACCCGCCGACGAGCCCGGCTCGTGCTGTGCCAGAAAGGGCGCTTCGTGGCCGATTCCGGCAACCCCAACGAGAACATCCCGTCCACCGACGCCGGCGTGACTTCCGAGGCCACCGCCTCCGCGTCGTACGACGCCAGCGCCATCACCGTGCTCGAAGGGCTGGACGCGGTCCGCAAGCGGCCCGGTATGTACATCGGCTCCACGGGCGAGCGCGGTCTGCACCACCTGGTGTACGAGGTCGTCGACAACTCGGTCGACGAGGCGCTGGCCGGGTACGCGGACACCATCGACGTGACGATCCTCGCCGACGGTGGCGTGCGCGTCATCGACAACGGCCGTGGCATCCCCGTGGGCATCGTGCCCTCCGAGGGCAAGCCGGCCGTCGAGGTCGTGCTGACGGTCCTGCACGCGGGCGGCAAGTTCGGCGGCGGCGGTTACGCCGTCTCCGGCGGTCTGCACGGTGTGGGTGTGTCCGTCGTGAACGCGCTGTCCACGAAGGTCGCCGTCGAGATCAGGACGGACGGCCACCGCTGGACGCAGGACTACAAGCTCGGCGTCCCGACGGCCCCGCTCGACCAGCACGAGGCGACCGAGGAGACCGGTACCTCGGTCACCTTCTGGGCCGACCCCGACATCTTCGAGACCACCGAGTACTCCTTCGAGACGCTGTCCCGGCGTTTCCAGGAGATGGCCTTCCTCAACAAGGGCCTGACCCTCCGGCTCACCGACGAGCGCGAGTCGGCGAAGGCGACCAGCGGTGCGGACGAGGCGGGTGCGGACGAGAAGGCCGAGGTCAAGACCGTCACGTACCACTACGAGGGCGGCATCGTCGACTTCGTGAAGTACCTCAACTCCCGCAAGGGAGACGCGGTGCACCCCACCGTGATCGACCTGGAGGCCGAGGACAGGGACAAGAGCCTGTCCCTCGAGGTCGCCATGCAGTGGAACAGCGGCTACAGCGAGGGCGTGTACTCCTTCGCGAACATCATCCACACCCACGAGGGCGGTACGCACGAGGAGGGCTTCCGTGCGGCCCTCACGAGCCTGATCAACAAGTACGCGCGCGACAAGAAACTGCTGCGCGAGAAGGACGACAACCTCACCGGTGACGACATCCGTGAGGGTCTGACCGCGATCATCTCGGTCAAGCTGAGCGAGCCGCAGTTCGAGGGGCAGACGAAGACCAAGCTGGGCAACACGGAGGCCAAGACCTTCGTGCAGAAGGCGGTCTACGAGCACCTCAACGACTGGCTGGACCGCAACCCGGTCGAGGCCGCGGACATCATCCGCAAGGGCATCCAGGCGGCCACCGCGCGCGTGGCGGCCCGCAAGGCCCGCGACCTGACCCGCCGCAAGGGCCTGCTGGAGAGCGCGTCCCTGCCGGGCAAGCTGTCGGACTGCCAGTCCAACGACCCCACCAAGTGCGAGATCTTCATCGTCGAGGGTGACTCCGCCGGCGGCTCGGCCAAGTCCGGCCGCAACCCGCAGTACCAGGCGATCCTCCCGATCCGCGGCAAGATCCTCAACGTGGAGAAGGCCAGGATCGACAAGATCCTGCAGAACCAGGAGATCCAGGCGCTGATCTCCGCCTTCGGTACGGGTGTGCACGAGGACTTCGACATCGAGAAGCTCCGCTATCACAAGATCATCCTGATGGCGGACGCCGACGTCGACGGCCAGCACATCAACACCCTGCTGCTGACCTTCCTGTTCCGCTTCATGCGGCCGCTGGTCGAGGCCGGGCACGTGTTCCTGTCCCGTCCCCCGCTCTACAAGATCAAGTGGGGCCGGGACGAGGTCGAGTACGCGTACTCGGATCGTGAGCGCGACGCGCTGCTGGAGCTGGGCCGTCAGCGCGGCAAGCGGGTCCGTGAGGACTCGATCCAGCGCTTCAAGGGTCTCGGCGAGATGAACGCCGAGGAGCTGCGCGTGACCACCATGGACATCGAGCACCGCGTCCTCGGCCAGGTCACCCTCGACGACGCCGCCCAGGCCGACGACCTGTTCTCGGTCCTGATGGGCGAGGACGTCGAGGCCCGCCGCGCGTTCATCCAGCGCAACGCCAAGGACGTCCGCTTCCTCGACATCTGAGTCGGTCTCAGCTGACCGCACCAGAAAGGATCTTCACCAGCAATGGCCGACGAGAACACTCCAGTCACCCCTGAAGAGGGCGGCGACAGCACCGTGCGCATCGAGCCCGTCGGGCTCGAGACGGAGATGCAGCGCTCGTACCTGGACTACGCGATGTCCGTCATCGTGTCCCGCGCGCTGCCCGACGTCCGGGACGGTCTCAAGCCCGTCCACCGCCGTGTGCTGTACGCGATGTACGACGGCGGCTACCGCCCCGAGCGCGGCTTCTACAAGTGCGCGCGCGTGGTCGGCGACGTCATGGGCAACTACCACCCGCACGGCGACTCCTCGATCTACGACGCCCTGGTGCGCCTCGCCCAGCCGTGGTCGATGCGGATGCCGCTGGTGGACTCAAACGGCAACTTCGGCTCTCCGGGCAACGACCCGGCGGCCGCCATGCGCTACACCGAGTGCAAGATGGCGCCGCTGTCGATGGAGATGGTCCGCGACATCGACGAGGAGACCGTCGACTTCACGGACAACTACGACGGCCGCTCCCAGGAGCCGACCGTCCTGCCCTCCCGCTTCCCGAACCTGCTGATCAACGGATCCGCCGGTATCGCGGTCGGTATGGCGACCAACATCCCGTCGCACAACCTGCGCGAGGTCGCGGCCGGCGCCCAGTGGTGCCTGGAGAACCCGGAGGCCTCGCACGAGGAGCTCCTGGACGCGCTGATCGAGCGCATCAAGGGCCCCGACTTCCCGACCGGCGCCCTCGTCGTCGGCCGCAAGGGCATCGAGGAGGCCTACCGCACCGGCCGTGGCTCCATCACCATGCGCGCGGTGGTCGAGGTCGAGGAGATCCAGAACCGCCAGTGCCTGGTGGTCACGGAGCTGCCGTACCAGGTCAACCCCGACAACCTCGCGCAGAAGATCGCCGACCTGGTGAAGGACGGCAAGATCGGCGGCATCGCGGACGTCCGCGACGAGACGTCGTCCCGTACGGGCCAGCGCCTGGTGATCGTCCTGAAGCGGGACGCGGTCGCCAAGGTCGTCCTGAACAACCTGTACAAGCACACCGACCTGCAGACGAACTTCGGCGCCAACATGCTGGCGCTGGTCGACGGCGTGCCGCGCACGCTGTCCCTGGACGCGTTCATCCGCCACTGGGTGACGCACCAGATCGAGGTCGTCGTCCGCCGGACGCGCTTCAGGCTGCGCAAGGCCGAGGAGCGCGCGCACATCCTGCGCGGTCTGCTGAAGGCCCTGGACGCCATCGACGAGGTCATCGCGCTGATCCGGCGCAGTGCGACCGTCGACGTCGCGCGCACCGGTCTGATGGGCCTCCTGGAGATCGACGAGATCCAGGCGAACGCCATCCTCGAGATGCAGCTGCGCCGGCTGGCCGCCCTGGAGCGCCAGAAGATCGTCCAGGAGCACGACGAGCTCCAGACGAAGATCAACGAGTACAACGAGATCCTGGCCTCCCCGGTCCGCCAGCGCGGGATCGTCAGCGAGGAGCTGGCCGCGATCGTCGAGAAGTACGGCGAGGACCGTCAGACCAAGCTGATCCCGTACGAGGGCGACATGTCCATCGAGGACCTGATCGCCGAGGAGGACATCGTCGTCACCGTCTCGCGCGGCGGTTACGTCAAGCGGACGAAGACGGACGACTACCGGGCGCAGAAGCGCGGCGGCAAGGGCGTGCGCGGCACGAAGCTGAAGGAAGACGACATCGTCGACCACTTCTTCGTCTCCACCACGCACCACTGGCTGCTGTTCTTCACCAACAAGGGCCGGGTGTACCGGGCGAAGGCGTACGAGCTGCCCGAGGCCGGCCGGGACGCGCGCGGCCAGCACGTGGCGAACCTGCTCGCCTTCCAGCCGGACGAGGCGATCGCCGAGATCCTCGCGATCCGCGACTACGAGGCGGCGCCGTACCTGGTCCTGGCCACCAAGTCAGGCCTGGTCAAGAAGACGCCTCTGAAGGATTACGATTCGCCCCGCTCCGGCGGTGTGATCGCGATCAACCTGCGCGAGCGCGAGGACGGCTCGGACGACGAGCTGATCGGTGCCGAGCTGGTCTCGGCCGATGACGATCTGCTTCTGATCAGCAAGAAGGCACAGTCGATCAGGTTCACCGCCTCGGACGACACCCTGCGCCCGATGGGCCGCGCCACCTCCGGCGTCAAGGGGATGAGTTTCCGTGAGAGCGATGAACTTCTGTCGATGAATGTTGTTCGACCCGGTACGTTCGTGTTCACTGCCACGGACGGCGGGTACGCGAAGCGGACCGCTGTCGACGAGTACCGCGTCCAGGGTCGCGGCGGCCTCGGCATCAAGGCCGCCAAGATCGTGGAGGACCGCGGTTCTCTCGTCGGCGCGCTGGTTGTCGAGGAGAACGACGAGATCCTCGCGATCACCCTGTCCGGCGGTGTGATTCGTACGCGAGTCAACGAGGTCAGGGAGACGGGCCGTGACACCATGGGCGTCCAACTGATCAACCTGGGCAAGCGCGATGCCGTGGTCGGTATCGCACGTAACGCCGAGGCGGGGCGCGAGGCGGAGGAGGTCGACGGCGAGGGTGCCGTCGACGAGACCGCCGAGGGTGCCGCGACCACCGGCACGGACGAGGGTGAGGCGCCCTCGGCCGAGTAGGCACGAGGAGTGAGTCATCGTGAGCGGAGCCGCGGGCGCGGGATCGGCCGGTACCTCTGTGGGTACGGAAACGGACGGCGGCCGTGGCTCCGCCGCGCGTGCGGCGGACCCGCACACGACCCAACTGCGCAAGATCGAGGCAGGCACGACCGACTCGCCCTCGACCGACACGCATGCATCCCAGGGGGGAACTGTGACGGACACCCGTGGCCCGCAGACCCAGCCCGGCCCGGCCGAGCGGCAGCAGGCGTCCCCGCTGCCCGGTGAGCGGCGCCCCGAGTCCGCGGAGCAGCCCTACCACCCGCCGCAGGCCTATCCGGCGCAGGCTCCCACCGGGGCCGTGCGCCGGCCGCGCACCGGCGCGAAGACCGCGCCGCGCACCCGCAAGGCCCGTCTGCGGGTGGCGAAGGCCGACCCGTGGTCGGTGATGAAGGTCAGCTTCCTGCTCTCCATCGCGCTGGGCATCTGCACGATCGTCGCCTCGGCGGTGCTGTGGATGGTCATGGACGCGATGGGCGTGTTCTCCACGGTCGGCGGCACGATCTCGGAGGCCACCGGTTCCAACGAGGCGAACGGCTTCGACCTCCAGGCCTTCCTCTCGTTGCCGCACGTCCTGACGTTCACGTCGATCATCGCGGTGATCGACGTGGTCCTCGCGACGGCGCTGGCCACCCTCGGCGCGTTCATCTACAACCTCTCCGCGGGCTTCGTGGGCGGTATCGAGCTGACGCTGGCCGAGGACGAGTGACCCCACCTGCCGGGCTCTCCTGACAGTCCCCGGACAACCGATTTTGGGACTGCTGCCCTCGTGCGCTAATCTTCAGGAGTCAGCGCGCGGGACACATACCGCAGAGCGCGGCGGGGCTATAGCTCAGTTGGTTAGAGCGCATCCCTGATAAGGATGAGGCCACAGGTTCAAATCCTGTTAGCCCCACAGAAAGAAGACCTCCGGTCCACTTGGGCCGGGGGTCTTCTGCATGTCCGGGGCTTTCCACGGGTTTCACGGTACGAAAAAAGGCCCGACCGCTGGCGACGGGGGATGCACCAGCGATCGGGCTATGGCCAAGGGTAACAAGGTTGAGCCGCTTGCGGGAGATAACGGGCCTGTTGGTTGGGGTAGTTGGCTGATCTTGATCGGTCAGTCGGCGCACGGAGGGTCGTACGACAGCCGCGGGAGGTACTCGTGCCACCGCTGCGGGGTCAGAACGTTCCTGGTCACCGCGCAGATGTGCTGGATTGCCGCGTCGGAGTCCAGGCGCCACAGGCGGATCGTGTCGGCGCCGCTGGACACCCCGAGGACGTGGCTGTCGGGGCTGAAGGACAGCCAGTTGCCCGTCTTGGCATAGGGGCTCATCGACTGGCCGATGGGTGTGGCCGACGAAGGGCGGGCGACGTTCCAGATCCGGACCGTGTTGTCGTCGCCGCCGCTCGCCAGGGTCCGGCCGTCCGCGGTGAACGTCAGCGAGGTGACCGCCTCGGTGTGGCCGGTGAGGGGGGAGCCGAGCGCGGTCGCCGCCCGGGGGTCGGTGACGTTCCAGAGCCGCACGGTGTCGTCGTCGCTGCCGCTGACGAGGGTGCGGCCGTCGGGGCTGTAGGCGAGAGCGTTGACGGGGCCGGTGTGCCCGGTGATCGGACGGCCGATCCGGGTGACATGGCCGGGGTCGGTCACGTTCCACAGCCGGATGGTGAGGTCCGCGCTGCCGCTGGCGAGGGTGTGTCCGTCCTGGCTGAAGGCGAGGGCGTTGACGTAACCCCGGTGGCCGGTGAGCGGCTTGCCGAGCGGGACGGTACGGGAGGGGTCGGTGACGTTCCACAGCTGGATGGTGCGGTCCTGGTAGGCGGTGGCCAGGGTGCGGCCGTCCGGGCTGTACGCCACCGTGTGGAAGCCCGCGAAGCGGGTGCGCAGGGCGATGGGCCGCCCGGCGGGGACCGGACGGGCCGGATCGGTGACGTTCCACAGGTACAGCGTCCCCGTCCCGTTCAGCACGGCGAGGGTGCGGCCGTCGGGGGAGAACATCATCGAACGGTGCCCGCCGTCCGTGCCCATGAACGGCTTGCCCAGCGCCACGGGCCGGTCGGGCGCCGCCACGTTCCACAGCCGGACCCTGCCGTCGCGCGCGGCCGTGGCCAGCACCTTGCCGTCCGGGCGGAAGGCCCCGCTGCGGCCGGTCATGTCCCGTGTCGGTACCGACCACAGGCGGACCTTGCTGTCACCGCTGCCGGTGGCGAGGGTGCGGCCGTCGGGGCTGAACCCCAGCGCGAACATCTCGCCGCTGCTGCCCGCGAGCGGCGCGCCGACCTGCGAGGGGGACGCCGGATCGCTGACGTTCCACAGGCTCGCCGTGCTGTCCGCGCTGGCCGCGGCGAGCCGGCCGCCGTCGGGGCTGAAGGCCACCGACCAGATGGGGCCGGTGTGCCCGGTGAGCGGTGAGCCGATCGCTGCCGCGTGCGCGGGGTCGGACACGTTCCACAGCCGGATGGTGTCGTCCGCGCTGCCGCTGGCGAGCGTGCGTCCGTCGGGGCTGAAGGCCACCGAGTGCACGATGTCCGTGTGGCCGCTCAGCACCGTGGGCAGGGCCTTGGGGTGACCCGGATCGGCGGTGTTCCACAGCCGGATCGTGTTGTCGTCGCTGCCCGCCGCGAGCGTGCGCCCGTCGGGGCTGAACGCGACGCAGCGCACCGCCGCCGTGTGGCCGCCCAGTGTGCGCAGCGGCTTGGGCCGGCTCGGGTCCGCCACGTTCCACAGGCGGACGGTCCGGTCCTCGCTCGCCGAGGCCAGCGTGTGTCCGTCGGGGCTGAAGGCGACCAGGTAGATCGTGCCCGTGTGGCCGGTCAGCGGCCGGCCCAGCGGCACCGGGTGGGCGGGGTCGCGCACGTCCCACAGCCGGATGGTGCCGTCGTCGCCGGCGCTGGCCAGGGTGTGTCCGTCCGGGCTGAAGACCGCGCTGCTCACCCAGCTGGTGTGTCCGGTGAGGGGTTTGCCGAGCGGCTTGGGGCGGCCTCGGTCGGCCACGTTCCACAGGCGGACGGTCCGGTCGTAGCCGGCCGTGGCCAGCGTCTTGCCGTCGGGGCTGAAGGAGGTGAGGTAGACGGCGCCGGTGTGGCCGAGCAGGGGCGTGGCCAGGGGCGCGTTCACGATCGAGATCAGACGGCTGTACGTCCCCTCGTCGCCCGGCCGCAGCCGGTGGGCCACCAGGTCGAGCTGGGCGGCCAGCGAGGGGTCCGTGTGCTGGACCCGGTCCGCCTCCGCGAGCACCTGTTCGAACACGGCGTCGTCCCGCTGCTGCCACGCCACCACCGCCGAACCGGCGGCCAGCACGGCCAGCACGACCAGTGCCGCCACGGCCCCGCGGCTGATCAGGACCGTCCGCCTGCGCAGCCGGACCGAGGCGGCCAGGAACTGCATCGCGCCGCGGGTCAGATAGGTGTCACCTGCGGACTTCGCCCAGCCGCGGGCCTGCTCCAGGCGCGAGCCGCGGTAGAGCAGCGAGCTGTCCCGGTCCGAGGCCTCCCAGGCGCGGCCGTCCTCCTCCAGCCGCTGGCGCACCAGATGATCGCTGCGGTCCTCGTCGATCCAGTGGCGCAGCCGTGGCCAGGCGTGCAGCAGCGCCTCGTGGGTGATCTCCACGGTCTCCGCGTCGAGCGTCACCAGCCGGGCGCGGACCAGGGCTTCGAGCGACTCCTCGGTCTTGCCGGGGTCCGCCGACTCCTGCGCCAGCTGGCGCCGTGTGCCGCGCCTGCGGGTGGCCTGGGTGTCCTCGCCCAGCCGGACGAGCCGCAGCAGGAGCAGCCGGGCGGCCGTGCGGGCGGCCGGATCGAGGCCGGACCAGGCGCGCTCGGCGGTCGCCGCGACCGCGCCCTGGATGCCGCCGGCCGCCCGGTATCCGGCCAGGGTCAGCCGCCCCGACTTGCGGCGCTGCCAGGTGGCGAGCAGGGCGTGCGAGAGGAGCGGGAGCACTCCGGCGTCGTGGGCGCCGCGCGGGCCGTCGGCGCTCACCTCCCGCACGATCAGCTCGGCCAGCCCCGGCTCCAGCTCGAGTCCCACGGCCTTGGCGGGTCCGGTCACCGCCTCGCGCAGCTCGGCCGTGGTCAGCGGCCCGAGCACCATGTGCCGGTGCTGCAGCGCGTCGGCCAGCTCCGGATGGACCAGGCACTGCTCGTAGAAGTCGGCGCGGATGCCGAGGACCACGACGGCGGGCGCGGGGCCCGGCGAGTCCGCGGACGGGGTGCAGGCCGCGTGCAGGAACTGGAGGAAGGTGCGGCGGTCGGGCTCGTCGGCGCAGAGGGTGAAGGTCTCTTCGAACTGGTCGACGATGATCACCGGACGGGTGGCCGGGGCCACGCCCGAAGGGGGCGCCGGGGATGCGTCCGCGGGGGTGGACGTGGAGGCGTCGCCGGACGCGGCCCCGGCCGAGGAGGCCGAGGCGTCCGAGGCGGCCGACGCGTCCGGAGGCGCCCCCCGGTGTGCCCACGCCGTGACGGCCTCGCGCACCGCCTCGGCGAAGTCCGCGGTGTCGGAGCCCGGTGCCGCCGGGTTCCTTGCGGCGTCCTCCTCGGCCTGCCGCGCCTTCGCGGCGAGAGAGGCGAGTTCCGGTATGCGGCGGGTCAGTTCGCCGAGCGGATCGGCGCCCGGCACGAGCTGGAGCACGGCGTTCGGCCGGCCGCCGTCCCCGAGCGCGCCGCTCTCCACCGCCGGCACCAGACCGGCGTTCAG
Source organism: Streptomyces sp. NPDC044064 (assembly GCF_056434245.1). Lineage (NCBI taxonomy): Bacteria > Bacillati > Actinomycetota > Actinomycetes > Kitasatosporales > Streptomycetaceae > Streptomyces > Streptomyces sp. NPDC044064. The sequence continues at coordinate 269,165 of NZ_JBWKFN010000004.1, read as the reverse complement.
CAGCGACGACTTCCCCGCGCCCGAGGCGCCGACGAGCATGATCAGGCCGCCCGGCCACTCCGTCGCACGCAGCAGGGCCACGAGAGCCTCGGTGCTCCGCTCCCGCCCGAAGAACCAGCGGGCGTCCTCCTGGCGGTAGGGGGCCAGTCCCCGGTAGGGGCACACACCGCCGGCGACGGGCGGGGTCTCGGCCGGTGCCTGCCGGTCCTCCTGCCGGGGCGCCGAAGCGCGCTCGCCCGCCGGGTCGGCCAGCGCGCGCTCCCACAGGCGCTGCCACTGCGCGAGGTCGTACAGGCCGCCGGAGACGGCAACGGGCCGGGCGCGCCGGGCCTCCGGGATCAGGATCTGCAGGACGGCCGCGAGGGCGGCGAACTGCGCCGGTACGTTCTTGGCCCGCCGCCAGTCACTGATGCGCTGGGCGGACACCCGCACGGGGCGCCCGCGCTCGTCCACCCGCTGCAGCCGTACGACCGCCTCGGACACGCTCTTGAGGGGAGGGTTGCCCGCCTCCTTGTAGAGCAGCGCGAGACGCTCGGCGAAGGCCACGCGTGCCCCTGAGTCGGAACCCAAGGCCCCACCCCTTACTCCCCCCGTGTCTGGACGTCCGGACCGGAAAACTCACCCTATACGGCTGACCTGCGGTTACACGGTGGTCCGGAGACCGGAACCTCCTCGTCGTGGACGACAAATGGCAGGATCACGACGCGGTATCCGCCTCATCACACACCGTCCGGACAGGCCACCGGCCCAGCGCTCGGAAAGACACCCGGGGCGCCGAACGTTCTCGGTCAACTTCGCCGGGAGCGCCGGCGGCACCGACGCCACCCAGCTACCTCATGGACACGCACTTCGGTCCGCGCCGACACGCCGACGCGGCACGGATCGACGACACCCGCTCCGTTCGGCACCGGCCTCCACGTGGGGAGAGGCCGGTGCCGGACGGGCCGGGTACCGGCACCGCCCCGACCGGTACCTCCCAGGGCTCGACCGGTACCTCCTAGGCGATCCACCCCGCCGCGCGGGCGGCGCCGACGGCCTGGTGTTCGGCCTCGTCGGCCGTGGCGTTCAGTGCCGGGTCGCGGCCGGGTGCCGTGCCGCCCGCGGCGGCAGCCGCCGCCCGGGAGGCGGCCAGGGCGGCGCGCAGGGCCGGGGCGGCATCGGCGGTGTCGTGCGCGGCGGCCACCTGGGCCGCCAGGGCGGCGGCCGCCGCGGCGTTCCGGGCGCAGCGGGCGTCCGCCGCGGGATCGGGCGCGCTCGCGGCCAGCGCGTCGAGCGATCCGGCCGACAGCCGCAGCGCGGCCGCGGCCCTGCCGACCGGGCTCGTCGGCACGAGCTGGGCGGCCTCCTGGGTTACGCCGGCGTGGCGGCAGACGGCGACGGCACGGTCGTACGCGCTGCGGGCGCGGTCGGCGTGGATCTTTCTCAGCGCCGCCGGCGCCGCGGTGACTGCCTCTTCGAGTCCGCTCATCTTCGGTCTCTCCCTCTGCCGAGACGGCTTTGTGGCTGTCGGGGACGGGGCGCGGGCAGGGTGCCATGCCGGCCGTGAAGAGGCCAGAAGCGTGCCGTGGATCGCCCTGGAAACCTGACGACCCGTCAGCTAAGGTCGGCCCGCCTGCCGTTCCCGAAGGGGTGAGTGCCTTGGTGAATCGTCCTGATTGCCCCCAACCTCCCGGTACCCCGCGCTGGGTCGCGATGTTCTACCAGCCTTCCCGGGCCTCCTGGCGGGTGGGCGCGGAGTCCCCCGACCGGACCCCTGTGCTGTACGCCGTGGGAGACATGGCCCAGACCGTACGCGCGCGCGGGGACGACATGACGGTCGCGGTGTGGGGTCCGCAGGACGGCGCCTGGCACCGGTTCGACACCCCGGCGGCCAGGCCGTCCGCACCCGAGGCGTCCCCGGCACGCCCCGGGGAGCCGGCCAAGCTCGCCGAGCGCATGTCGGACCGCCGCCACCAGGTGCTGATGGCCGGCCTGAGCAAGGCGGGTCTGTACGACCTCTCCGCCGAGGACGCCGAGGCGGTGCGGGCGCTGGTCGACCGGCTCGACGAACCGACGGTCCGCCGGGTCGCCCACTGGCTCGCCGCAGCGGGCGGGCCGCAGCGCGGCCAGGGGGTCCACCGGTTCACCGGGCGGCCCGCGGGGCAGTGACGTCCTGGAAGTCACCCGAGGCTGGAGGACGTATGAAGGTCTCCCTCGACCGCACCGTGTGCTACGGCTCCGCCGAGTGCGCGCACCGGGCCCCGTCCGTGTTCGCGTTCGAGGACGAGTACGGCGTGGTCCGGCCCGGCAGGGAGGAGTCCGGGGACGATCCACAGGTGTGCGAGGCCGCCGAGAAGTGCCCCTCGCAGGCCATCGTGCTCACCGGACGGGACGGAGGGGTCCGGGCCGGCTGAGACGGAGGGGCTCCGGTCAGCCGCCGGCCGGGTAGGTCCACCCGAAGTCCGCCAGCGCCCGGGCCCTGGCCTCCGCCACGGCCATGCGCGCCTCCCGCTCGGCCGGGTCGACATGCGAGGCCTGCCCGGTCGCCTGCCCCTCCCACTTGCGGTAGAGCAGCCCCACCTCGGCGGAGAACCAGCCGCGGCTGACCGCGTTCAGCGCCAGCAGCAGGCCGGTGTCCTCGGAGGCGGGCAGGGCCATCCAGCCGCCCAGCGCCGTCAGCAGGTCCCGGCGGACGAAGAGCGTCGCCGGATGCACCTGGGCCAGGAACCCGTTGTCCTTCCAGAAGCGGAGGACCGCCCCGCGCTCGACCGGGCCTTCGTCCGGATCGCCGGGGAAGCCGGCCGTGGAGCCGTCCGGCAGCAGGTCCAGGACCCGCGAGGTCGTCCAGCCGATCGTGCGGTCCGCCTCCAGCGCGGCCAGGTCGCGGGCGAGGGTGCCGGGCGGGAGCTGGTCGTCGGCGTCCAGGACCTTCACGTACTCCCCGCCGGCGTGCGCCAGCGCGATCGTGCGGGCGACACCGGGCCCGCCCGGCCGGCCCTGACGGAAGCTCACCCGCTCGTCGTCCGGGACGTACGGGCGGACCGCGTCCGTCGTGCCGTCCTCCTGGATCACCCAGTCCCACTCCCAGCCGTCCGGAAGCCACTGCTCGCGCAGGGACTTGTGGGCCTCCGGCAGGAAGCGGGCGGACGGGGCGTGGACAGCGGTGACTACGGTGATGCGCCGTGACACGGCGGCATTCACCACCTTTCCAGACGAGTGGTGAAGAGCAGTTCCGTACGGTCGCCGGGCAGCACGACGTCGCAGACCTCCACGACCTGGCCGTGGATGTCGTACGAGGTCTTCCGGACCAGGATCACCGCCGTGCCGTCCGGCAGCTCCAGCTCCCGGGTCTCCTGCGGGGTCGGCGGACGCGCGGTGCAGCGTTCCTCGACACGGTCGATCTCCACGCCCACGGTGGCGAGCTGATGGTGGGTGCCGCCGGGCCAGGGCTCCTTGGACACGTCCAGGAGATCGGGGTCGGCCGCCGCCACGGCGTGCAGGAGATAAGAGGTGACGAGGCCGAAGGGGGCCGTCTCCGCCGCGCACCGCGTGCGGTAGCCGCGTTCGAGGAGGGGCGTCCCCTCCGGCACGCCGAAGACCTCGGCCAGCGGTGCGGGTGCCTCGATCGTGCGGTAGCGCGCGAGGAAGACGAGGTCCGCCGGGACCAGACCGGTGTCGTGCTCCGTGGCGCCGGTCGCGGCCCGGGTGGTCCGGGGCTGCCGGGCCCGGTCCTTCTCCCACTGGTGACGGCCGCTGTCGCGCACCACCCGGGTGCGAGGACGCCGTGCATACGTGTCGCGCCCGTGCGGCCTGTCGTCCGCGATCTCCTCGTAGGCCCTGGCCACGTGTCCAGGCTACGACTCCCGAAGAGGACCCGACGACCCGGCGGTCGTGGTCCCGTGGAACGCGCAAGACCCCCGGCCGTCCCGGCCGGGGGTCTGTCCGTGTCGACTGGTGGGTACGCAAGTCGCCGTCATGTCGAAACGTCTGCGGTCCTGCGTGCTGCCGTGCGGCTCAGCAGTCGAGGGGGGCCGTGGACTGGTCCGCCGGGTCCGTCTGCGCTTCCGTCTCGTCGAGGTGCCGGTGCCGGCAGCTGGGCGATTTCCCGTGGGCCTCGGCCCGGATCCGCTGCTTCATCGTGGGGGGCAGTGACTTGCCATGGGACCAGGCCCAGTGGTGCATCGCCGGGACCGTCCGTTCCGCGACGGTGTTCTGCGGGCTCTCGGTCCGGGGTGTGGCCGTCGCCGTGGTGGCGGTGGCGGTGGCGAGTCCGAGCGCAGTGCACAGTGCGAAGAAGGCGGTGACGATGGCGGTCCACAGCTTCATGACCTTGTTCTGGGTCATGGCCCCTCACTTTCGGGTTGGGCGATTTGCGTACTTTCCTCATGATGTGTATGAGGTTCGCGAAGTGGTGGACCTCCGCCCGTGGCGCGTCGATGTTCCGATGAACACCACTCGGATGGCCGTAAGAAGGTCGGAAAACCGCCAAAACCAGGTGAGGGAGTGCGAAGGGGGAGCAAAGTCACGGTCCGTGGGGGTGTGATCACCCTCCGATCGGAGCGGCGCCGACCTGGTCTATTGCGCTTCCGGGGGCGGGAGTTGGGGCCCGACGCAGGTCACCGATCGATATCGGTCGGTGTGTATAGTCGGGCGCCAGAGGTCCCCTACGTCAAGGAAAGACGAGGTCGCGCGGTGAAGAAGCTGCTCCTGGTCGCACTGGCCGCCATCGGCGGGCTCCTCGTGTACCGCCAGATCCAGGCGGATCGCGCCGAGCAGGATCTGTGGACGGAGGCGACTGACTCCGTGCCCACGGGTTCGTGAGTACCGATCCAGAACCTGATCAGACCCCGGCCGCCTGCGCGGTCGGGGTTTTGTGTTGTCCGGGCGGGGTCCCCGGTGCGACTCGTGTTGCGCGTCCTCGACAGGTGGTGTAGCCGTTCCGGCAGGACGCGCGGACACGGCGACGGACGGGGCGTTCGTTTCGGACGGCCGTACGGATTCCACGGATGGCGCAGGGGCACCCGGGGCAGGATGGGCCACGGTCGGGTACGCGGCGGCAGAGGGGTGGCACGTGCGGGGGCGAGGGCGTACGACATGGTGGCCGCGGGGCGCCCGGGCGGCTGTCGTGACCGCCGTCCTGTGCGCCGTGGCCGCGCTGCCGGGCGGGATCGCGGCGGCAGGCGAGCCGGGGGCGTACGCCTTCGCTCCGGATGCCCTGACGGTCACCGGCGCGGCGAGTCCCGCCGACGCCCCGCGGCTGGAGCCCGGCCGGACCTACCGCAGCTCCCTGCCCAGCAACGGCAGGCGCTTCTACCGCCTCGACCTCGCCGCCGCGACCACCACGGCGTACGTCCCCGTCACCGCCGTACCCCCCGCCCACGCCACGGTCACGGCCACCGACGGCATCCGTGTCTCGGTCCAGGACGCCGCGGGCGGCTCCTGCTCCAACGCCTCCGCCCGCTTCGGCGCCGCGCTGAGCCCCCGTCCGGTCACGGCCCTGGCCGAGCGTGAGCCCGGCCGGACACTGTGCCCGGGCGCGGGGACGTACTACGTGCTCGTCGAACGCGTCGACTCCGGTACGGCGGGCCAGGCGCAGCCATGGGATCTGGAGATCAAGCCGGTCACGGAACCCCGCCCGGCGAAGGCCGGGCCCACCATCGCGCCCCGGGCCTGGGACTCCGCCTCCCCCGAGCCCCTGGCCGGCGACCCCCGCGACCGGACCGGCGGCACCGGCTTCACCACCGCCCGCCTGCTGGGTGAAGGAGTCTGGCGGAGCCGCGTCGCCCCGGGGCGGACCCTCTTCTACAAGGTGCCGGTCGACTGGGGCCGCCGGGTGCACGCCGTCGCCGAGCTGGACGGTTCCCCGAGCGGCCACGGCTATGTCGGCGGCGCCCTGAACCTCTCGCTCTACAACCCCGTCCGCGGACTCGTCGACGACGCCTCCCTCGGCTACACCGGCACCCGGAAACCCGTCGCCCTCGCACCGCTGCCGCCGGTCGAGTACGCCAACCGGTACGCCGTGCTCAGCGGGGAGAACGCGATGCGCTTCGCCGGTGACTACTACCTGGTCGTGCACCTCAGCGAGCAGATGGCCGGCACCTTCGGGCAGGGGCCGTTCGGCGTGACGCTGCGGGTACGGCTCGACGGGCAGGCGCAGAGCGGGCCCCGGTACGCCGGGCGCCCCGTGCCGGACGACGTCTTCACGATCACGGAACAGGACCGGGTCGCGGCGGCGACCGGGAGCACCGGCGGCGGTGACACCGCGATGCGGGCGCTCGCCGTCGGGGGGATCGGCACCGGGACCGTGCTGCTGCTGGTGCTGGGGGTGTGGACCATGGCGGCCCGGCGGGCTCAGACGCGGGTCAGCGCCCAGAAGCCCACGGCGTAGCAGACCAGCGCGAGAAGCAGGATCGGGATCGTGGCCCTGGCCGGGGGACCGGGGCGGCGGGCGGCGCGGCGGGCCCGGCGGCCGTGCGCACGGGGTGTCCCCGCCGGCCGTGCGAGAGGCGGAACCCGCGGGTCCTGAGCGGTGTACGAAGCGGTGGAGGTGTCGACGCACGGCCGCGTCTCCGGGACGAAGTGCGGCTGCGCCTCCGGGAAGACGCGCGGCTGCGCTTCCGGCACCGGGGGCGGAGGGGGCACCGGGGCGGGGGGCATGCCGTACCGGGCGCCGGGGTGCGCCTGCTGGGCGTACGGCTGGGGGTTCGGGGTCGGCTGCGGGGGCGGGAGGTGGAAGCTGCCGGTGTCCGACATCGGGGGAAGCGCGGAGTGCTGCGAGTCGCCGCCGCTCCGGCGGGGGTCGGCCGCCGGTCGCTCGGTGCTGTCGGTGTCCGTGCCCGGCCGCGCTTCGCGTACCCGGACTCCGGACGCGCGCTCGAGCGGGCCGTCGGGGCTGAATCCGGAGGGCAGCGGCCCGAGTTGGTCGAAGATCTCGATCAACTCGTCGTCGGGGCCGGGCTCCGGCAGGAGTTCCGCGGCGGAGGCGAGCGCCTTGCGCGCTCCCGTGGCGGTGCGGAAACGGGCCGTCGGATCGGGCTGGAGCAGGGTGGCGACGACCTGCCACAGCGGCTCGGGAACTCCCTTCGGCGGGCCGGGAGTTCCGTGCTCCATGAAGTACTGCACCAGCGCCTTGGCATCGGGCTTGGCACCTTCGAGCAGATACAGCGCGACCAGGCCCACGGCGAACAGGTCGGCGGGGAAGTCCGGTTCGGCGCCCAGCATCTGCTCGGGCGCCAGGTAACCGGGCGTGCCCACCACGAGGTTGGTCTCCGTCAGCCGTGGTTCACCGAACCGCATGGCGATGCCGAAGTCGGACAGCCTGAGCCGCGGCCGGCCGGTGCCGGTCACTTCGAGCAGCAGGTTGGCGGGCTTGATGTCCCGGTGGACGACCCCTTCCGCGTGCACCGCGGCGAGCCCCGACAGGAGCTGGTCGAGCAGGACGCACACGTACGCCGGGGGCAGTGGTCCGTAGTCGCCGACCAGGTGGACCAGCGAGCCGCCCCCGACCAGGTCCATGGTGAACAGGACCTTGTCGTCGTCGGCGGCCCAGCTGGCCGGGGCGAGGACATGGGGATGGTCGATACGCAACGCCTGTTCCCGTACGAAGCGCAGCAGCGAGTGGGCGTCGCGCTGCTGGAGCACCTTGGCGGCCACATAGCGCCGGCGCCGGTGGTCCCAGGCGCGCCACACGGCACCCGCACCGCCGCGCCCGATCGGGTCGGCCAGCTCGTACCGGCCGGCGAAGACCTCACCCATGACAGTCCGCCGCTCCTCCCCCTAGCCCCGCGTACCCCTCTACTCCCTCTACCCCCTCTGTCCCCCGCGTCCCCCCTCCGACGCCCCTGGGCCCGGCCCCGGACCCCCTCCGAGGAACCGGGCCCCGAGGTCAGTTCTGGTGGGACTGGTAGTGCGCGACCGCGTCCGAGGTGCGTCCTGCGCCGTAGACCCGGAGGAACTCTGCCAGTTCGGGGTGGCTCGGGGCGAGGGTGTCGGCGGCCTCGATGATGTCGCCGGCGGCGGCCACCGAGCGCAGCAGCGACTGGATCTCGCGCACCACGCGCTTGACCGTCGGTGCCCCCGAACCGCTCGTGGTCTGAGTGGTGTTGTTGAGCACGGATCCCCCCTGGGACTTCTTGATCTCGTCCATGCGGTCGGTCGCCTCGGCCGCGCTGACGCTGCCGTCCGCGACCTGTGCCGCCAGCTCCTGCAGCAGCTGCACCCGCTGGACCACCGCGGGATTGCCGATCTTGGCGCGCTGGCCGCTCATCAGCTGCGACAGCATCGGGGCCGACAGGCCCAGAACCGCCGCGAGACGGGCCTGGTTGAGCCCGAGATCGTCGATGAGCTTACGGAAGAGCGCCCCCAACGGCTCCCCGTACCAGTTCCGCTGCAGCTCCCGCGCTCTCGCGGTCGCTTCCTGCTGTGCGGCGTCCATTGCGTCTCCCCATCGCTTCCCCAAAAAACCGCGGTTCGCTGTAGCGAACCACGACGAGCATCTTACGGAGAGTGGTCATCCGCGGGGACCCCCAATCTTTTTGCGGGATACGGGGGGTGACCCGGTACTCTGGTCTGCGGCGCCCGCCGGAACGCAAGATCCGGCTGACGCTTCCCTTTCCGGGGCCTTAGCTCAGTTGGTAGAGCGCCGTCTTTGCATGGCGGATGTCAGGGGTTCGACTCCCCTAGGCTCCACAACGTATGACCCCTCTGAACTGCGGAAACGTGGTCGGAGGGGTCTTTTTTCGTGCCGAGGCGGTGCCGCGGTGCGTCAGTCCCCGGTGCGGGCCGTGAACGGGCAGGCCCAGCTCTGCTCGGTCATGCGGCCGCTGTAGTGGCGGGCCTCGTCGCGATACGTCAGCAGGCTGGGGTTGGCCGAGCCGTGCAGGGCGTCGTCGCGCTCCCTGATCTTCTTGCGCATCTTGAAGAAGGTGCGGCCCAGGGCGTTGAACTGCAGATGCGAGTTGAACACCAGGGCGGGCAGGGCGAAGCGGCGGCTGGGGCGGGAGGCGCCGGGGTGCAGGCCCACCACGAAGAAGGGGTGGCCGAAGAGGGAGAGGGCGAAACGGGGGGAGGCCGGGTCGGAGTCGTAGAGACCGGTCCAGGGGTGGTGGCGGCTGTCCTCGTCGTGCAGGGCCTGGAGATGGCGCCAGACGGTCTGCTCGAAGGTCTGCTCCGAGGTGTCCGGGAGGCGGTCGAAGGTCATGACGAACGACGAGAAGCTCTGTGCGCCGGGTTCGAAGGAGTCCAGGAAGGTGCGCAGGGCGTCCAGGTTCGTGCGGACGGCCTCGGGGGACGCCGGTTCGCCGCCGTGCCGGTGGGTGATCCGGTCCCGGCGCAGCGCGGCCTTGGCGCCCAGACAGACGAAGTCCTCCCGGCCGATGAGTTCCGCCAGCGCCGCGCGGACGGCCTCCCCGGCCAGCGGCCGGCGGGACAGGATCCGTGCCGTGGACACGGTGACGGCGGAGCCTGCCCGGTCGGTGACCGTGACCTCCACGGTGACCAGGCCGCCGCCGAGGGCCGCGCGGGCCTCGACCAGGCGGCCGCGGGCCGACAGGACGTCCCCGGCGCGGATCGGGCGGAGGTGGCGGTAGTCCTGGGACAGATGGGTGGCCGAGGTGTAGTCGTAGCCCAGCGGGTGCCGGTCCAGCACCGGCAGCTCGGCCCCGGCGGCCAGCCGGACGGCGAAGGTGGGCGGTGCGACGACGTCCGGGTGGCCCAGCGCGCGGGCCGCCGCCCGGTCACGGTAGACGGGGTTGGGGTCGCCTATCGCGTCCGCGAACTCGGCGATGCGGTCCGCCGTGACCTCGACGGGTCCGACCGCCGCCGTGCCGCCCGGTCCTGTCGGGGCCAGGATGTCAGCGGGCACGGAAGCCCCCGTCCCCGACCGCGTGGGCGCCGCCGTCGACGTGCAGGATCTCGCCGGTGGTGGCCGGGAACCAGTCCGAGAGGAGGGCCACGCAGGCCCTGCTCACCGGGTCGAAGTCGGCGGAGCGCCAGCCCAGTGGCGCGCGTCGGTCCCACTCCCGCTCGGCCTGGCCGGGGTCGGTGTCCTCGCCGTAGGTGGCGTGTCCGGCCGGGGTGCGCAGGGGGCCGGCGGCCACCAGGTTGACGCGGATACCGCGGTCGCCGAGGTAGGCCGCGAGGTAGCGGGCGCAGGCCTCCAGGCCCGCCTTGGCGACCCCCATCCAGTCGTAGCCCGCCCACACCTGGCGGGCGTCGAAGTCCAGGCCGACCACCGAGGAGCCCTCCCGCAGCAGGGGGAGCAGGGCGGTGGTGAGGGCCTGGAGAGAGACGGTGGAGACCTCGAAGGCCGTCGTGGCCTCCTGCCGTGACGTGGTCAGGAAGTTCCCGCCCAGGGCTCCGGGCGGGGCGAAGGCCACCGCGTGCAGGACGCCGTCGAGGCGGGCGGTGTGCTCACGGACCCGGTCGGCGAGCGTGGTCAGGTGGTCGTCGTCGGTGACGTCCAGCTCGACGACCGGGGCGGGCCGGGGCAGCCGGCGGGCGATCCGATCGACCAGGGAGAGGCGGCCGTACCCGGTCAGGATGACCTCGGCGCCCTGTTCCTGGGCCGCGCGGGCCACGTGGAACGCGATCGAACGGTCGGTGAGCACCCCGGTGACCAGGATGGTCCTGCCCGCCAGCAGGCCCGACGGGCCGGCCGCGAGCCCGGTGGCGGGTGCGGCCGGGGGTGCGGTCGAGGAGGGCACCGGTGTCACCTTCGGGTCGTCCTTTCAGAAGTGAGGGTGCGCACTCTCAGGAAGCGAGGGCGCGCACGCGGGTGCGCAGGGCCGCGGTGGTGAGGTCCGGCTCGTGGGCGGTGGCCTCGACCACGGCCGTGACCGTGTCCAGCAGCGGCCGCGGGTCGGGCAGCGCGCGGGTGTCGTAGGCGAGGGTCGCCTCCACGCAGTCCGGCCGGTCCATGTAGTAGTTGAGCCAGATGGCCGCCGTGGCCGGACCCACCGGGCGCTCGCCCTGCCACAGCGGGGCGAGGAAGTCGCGGGTCGCGGTCGTCGCCCTGGTACGCGGGCCGAGGGCCAGGGGACGGGCCGGCGGCAGGATGTTCACACCGATGGTGCGCGGGGCCAGCGGGGCGACCTCGCGGATCGAGCGGCCGTACGTGGGCGGCAGGTCCTCGTTGGCACGGGCGTGCGCGGTGATCCAGTCGCCGACGGCGGCCGGTTCGGGGCTCGGGGGCAGCAGGACGACGGGCTCCACCAGAGGGCCGACGACCAGGACGTCCTCCGGCCGGGTGTGGCCGTGGCGCAGGCTGAGCAGCGGCTGGGGGCCGTCGGACCACAGCCCGGCCGCCAGGGAGGTGGCGGCGAGCAGGACGGCGGCACGGCTCAGACCGCTCAGGGCGGCCGCCTCGGACAGGACACCGGGGAGCCGTTCGGACAGCGGGCCGTCGAAGTGGCCGTCGTCCTGGAAGGCCGCGGGCGGGGTGCTGCCCGGCAGTTCGAGCGGCGGTCCCGGCAGCGGGTAGGGGGCGAGCAGGTCCTGCCAGCGGGCGAGGCTGCGTTCGCGGACCGACTCCTCGGGCAGGTCCCGCAGGAAGCCGGCGAAGTCCCGGCCGCGCGGGGTGTGGCCGCCGCTGCGGTAAGCGCCCGCCACCGCCCGGGTGATCAGGCCCAGCGCCCAGCCGTCCAGCACGGAATGGTCGAAGGAGAACGCCAGCAGCGGCTCCTGCTCCTCCCCCGCCTGCGTCGCGCGCACCAGGACGACCCGGCCGACGGGGTCGGCGCGCAGGTCGGGCTTGTCGAACACGACCGGGGCGACGACGGCGGCCGCTTCGGCGGAGAGCCGGCCGTCCGTCACGGTCACGGGGACGTCGACGGTCTCCAGCTTCAGCGGGACCGGCTCACGGCGCTCCAGGCGCGGCCCGGCGTCCGTGGCCCGCAGCCGCAGGTGCAGCACGTCGGTGGCGAGGGTGACCCGCTCGACGGCTGCGGCCAGCCGCTCCTCGTCGAGCGGACCGTGGATCCGGAACACGTTCCACGGCAGCTCGGAGGGGTTGCGGCGCAGATAACCGTCGGCGTCCACCTCGCCGTTGGCGAGTGCCCGCACCGGCATGCCGTACGCCGGAAGCGTTGCGCCGCCCACGTTCACAGACTCACTGCTCACGGTCCGCCTCCCAGGAACGCAGGACGAGTACGGCGTTGTGGCCGCCGAAGCCGAAGGAGTTGCTCATCGCCACGTCGACCCGGTGTTCCTGGGCCTGGTGCGGGACGAAGTTCAGGGTCTCGTCGATCGGGCGGTGGCAGTTGATCGTCGGCGGCACCACGCGGTCGCGGACGGCCAGGCCGGCGACGATCGCCTCCACGGCGCCGGCGGCGCCGATCAGATGACCGGTCATGGACTTGGTCGAGCTGATCGGGACGCGTTCGGCGTGACTGCCGAAGACCGCCCGGATCGCCGCGACCTCCGTGCTGTCGTTGGCCTGCGTCGAGGTGCCGTGGGCGTTGATGTAGTCGACGTCCGTGGGCTCGAGACCGGCGTCGGCGAGGGCGCCCGCCATCGCGGCCCGGGCGCCCCGGCCCTCGGGGTGCGGGGCGGTCCAGTGGTGGGCGTCGGAGGTGGACGCGTACCCGGCGACCTCGGCGAGGATGTGCGCGCCGCGGGCGCGGGCGTGCTCCTCGGACTCCAGGACCAGGACACCGGCGCCCGCGCTCATCACGAAGCCGTCCCGGTCGGTGTCGAAGGGGCGGGAGGCCTCGGCCGGTGCCCCGCCGCGGGTCGACAGCGCGCGGGCGTTGCCGCTGGAGGCCAGGTCCAGCCGGTTCAGGATGTGTTCGGCGCCGCCCGCGAGGGCGATGTCGACCGTGCCGTGCCGGATCCAGTGGGCGGCCTCGCCGATCGCGTCCGCGCCGGAGGCGCAGGCCGTGCTCAGGGCCCGGGTCGGCCCGGCCGCCCCGAACCGGAAGCCGATCTCGCAGGCCGCGCTGTCGATGGCACCGGTGATCTGCGCGAACGGGCTGACCTTGCGCGGGCCGTGCTCCGCCAGGGTGGCGAAGTGCCGGCCGTGGGCGGCCATGGCGCCGTAGCCGCTGCCGATGAGGACCCCGGTGCGGGCGCCGCGCTCCTCGTCGAGGACGAGACCGGCCTGCCGCATGGCCTCGCCGACCGCCGCGTAGGCGTACTGGGCGTAGGTGTCCATGCGCCGGATCTGCGGGGGCTTGAGGTGGTGGGCGGGGTCGAAGCCCTTGACCTCGCCGCCGAAGGTGGTGGCCAGGCCGGTGGTGTCGACACCGGTGAGCGGGGCGATGCCGCTGCGACCGGCCCGCAGTGCGGCCCAGGTCTCGTCGACGGTGAGGCCGAGCGGGGTGACCGCGCCCCAGCCGGTGACGACCACCCTGCGGCCGGCCGCCGCCGTGCGTGTCGTGGACATGGGTCCTCCCCTCTACTTCGCGCCCGGCTCGGGGAGCACGGGGAAGTCGCCGCCGGCCACGTCCGCGCCGAACATCGCATCGGTCAGCCGCACCGGCACATTGAGGACGACGACCTCACCGGCGGCGGCCTTCTCCCAGGCCAGCGCGACGTCGCCGGGCAGGGAGGCCTTGTCCCGCACGGTCACCTGGTGCAGTCCCGGCAGCTGCGGCGCCTGGGCGCCGACCGCCTCGGGGTCCACGAAGGCGTGGTCGCCGACCGGGTGTTCCCGCTGGTCCAGCTGGACCTGGAGCCAGCCGTAGCCGCCGTTGCGCAGGACGACGTAGATCAGTCCGCCGCTGTGCGCGACCGCGGTGGGCAGGTCGGCGGCGGCCATCGCGAAGGCGCCGTCGCCGACGAAGGCCACCACCGGCCGCCCGGGCGCGGCGATCTTGACGCCGAGCGCGGCGGCGGCACCGAAGCCGAGGCTGGTCTGCTCGGACGGGACGACGCTGCCGGCGCCCGAGTGGCAGGAGTAGAGCGGGTACTTGTACGACCACATGTCCTGCAGGCCGTTCTCCTGCACCAGGATCCGGTCGGCGGGCAGGGCGGCGTCGAGCGCCCGCAGCACCTCGGCGATGTGCAGGTCCGGCGACTCGGCCAGCTCGTCGAGCAGCGCCTGGCTGTCGGTGTGGATCTCGTCGTGCACGGCGCGTACGGCCGTCGCCCAGCCGCCGTCGGCGGGTTCGGCGGGCAGCGCCGTGAGCCAGGACCGTACGGTCGCCCCGGCGTCGGCCAGCACCTTCGGTCCCCGCAGCATGGTCTGGAAGTCGGCCGCGGCCAGGTTGACCTGGATCACCGGGATCTCGCGGCCGAGTGCGGCCGGCCACTGGAACGTGGCCGTCTCCTCCAGCCGGCTGCCGAGGGCGACGACACAGTCGGCCTCGGCCCACAGCCGTACCGCCTGTTCGGGGGTGTACAGGCCGGCCAGTCCGCAGAACTGCGGGTGCGCCTCGTCGACCGCGCCGCGGCCGGAGGCCGTGCAGACGATCGCCGCGCCGGTCCGCTCGGCCAGCCGCTCGACCTCGTGGCCCCGGTTCGCGTGCCGCATGCCGCCGCCGACCAGCAGGACCGGCCGGCGGGCCGCACGCAGCGCGTCGAGCGCGGCGGAGCCGGCGGGCAGGGCGACCTCGTACGGCGTCTCCGCCGCCACCGGCGCGGCCAGGGCCCCGGCCCCGGCGGGCGCGGTCTCGGCGAGCAGGTGCTCGGGGAGTTCGACGTAGACCGGACCGCGCTCATGGCGGGCGACCAGCAGGGCGCGTTGCAGGGTGGGCACCAGCCGGTCGGGGTGGTCGACCCGGGCCGCGTACTTGACCAGGGGGCTCACGACGGCGAGCTGGTCGAGCTCCTGGAAGGCGCCGCTGCCCCGGTGCCGGGCGCCGGTGCCGCCGCTGAGCAGCAGCAGCGGCACGGCGGAGGCGGAGGCTTCCAGCAGGCCGGTGACGGTGTTGGTGACCGCGGGTCCCTTGCCGACGACGGCGACGCCGACCTCGCCGGACTGCAGGGCCCAGCCGGTCGCCATGAACAGGGCGTTGCGCTGGTCGCGGCTGAGGACGAACCTGAGGCCCGCCTCGTGCGCGGCCTCCAGCGCGTACATGTCGTCGCCGGGCAGGCCGAAGACGGTACGCGTCCCGGAGGCGGCCAGCACCGCGGCGGCCGTCGTCCAGGCAGCGGCGGCGGTGGCCTCGGCGGAGGTGTCGGGTGTGTTGCTCATGACCTTCCCGGCAGGTAGTCGGCGACGGCCTTCGACAGCAGCAGCGGCTCGGTGTGCCGCTTGCGGTCCACGGCGATGTAGTTGGCGCGGATGCCCCGGCCACCGAAGGGCTTGTTGCCGTCCTCGATGTCGATGAGGGTCTCGTCGACGCTCACCATGTGGCGCTCGCGCAGGGCCTCCACGGTCTTCGGCAGGGAGCCGAACACGGAGGCTGCCATGGCGCGTTCCGCGTAGTAGGGGTGACGCAGCACCTCGTTCAGCCAGTCCTCGGAGGAGAAGGGCACCACGTTGAAGACGGGCGCGAACATCTCCGGCGGCAGGAACAGGGTGTCCGTCGGGTGGATCAGCACGGTCGGCCGCACATGGCGGTCCACGAAGTCGATCCTGCCGCCCGCGGCCACGAACTCCCGCTTTCCTCGCAGGTAGTCCAGGGTCGTGTCGAACGCCTCGTCGTAGAACATGGCGCTGTAGTCGGCGGTCGTGTCGTACGGGGCGCCCAGCCGCAGGGCCTCGACCCGGCGGGAGAGCAGGTTGCAGAACTGGGCGCTGACGGAGGTGTGCACGAACACCGCGTCCGGGCCGAAGCAGTCCTGCCCGGAGTTGAGCATGCGCACCCGGATCAGGCCGTCGACCGCGCGGTTCAGGTCGGCGTCGGCGCCCACCACGTACGGGTTGATGCCCTGCCCGAAGAAGCAGAACACCGTCTCGCGTGGCAGCTGCTCGCGGATCGTCTCGGCGTTCTCGTACGACCCGGTGAAGACCAGGACGTCGGACTTCTTGCCGACGTTGTCCAGGAACTCGCGCTGGCCGCTGTCGTCGAGCACCAGCGGCAGGTCGTGCACGGTGCCGATCAGCTTGTGCAGGGCGCGGGTCTGGGAGTCGATCATCCGCGACGGCCGGAAGACGATCCGCCGGCTGTACAGGCTGGGGATGACGACGTACAGGATGTAGCCGTACAGCGGGATGTTCGACGGCATCAGCACGCCGATCTGTCCCGCCGCCGGCGGGCGGAAGCGGGAGACCTCGGCGACCGCGCCCTCCAGCGCCTCGATGGAGGCGTCGATCTCGTCGGCCGCGGTGCGGTGGTTGGAGACCTCGGTGAGGATGCGCAGTACCTCGGGGCGGCGCTCGGCGAGCAGCCGGGCGACGTCCTGGAGGACGGTGATCCGGTCGGTGAAGGGGATCGCGGGACCGGCGGGCTTCGCGGCCCGCTCGGCCTCCTTGGCCTCCTGGGCGCGGCCGCTGCGCAGCGCCGCCTGAGCCATGTAGCCCAGCGCGGTCAGATTGGCCTTGCCGTTGGTGTGCTCCGGGAACTCGGACACCACGAGCACCTTGTTGGGCTGCTCGTACTCGGCGACCAGGTCCGCGAAGACGCGCCGCCAGTGGGCGGCCGGGCGCTCCTCGGGGTCGGCGACCACGAAGACCAGGTCGGTGCCGAAGCGCCCGTTCTCCACCGGGACGACCCGCACCGGGCGGCCGCACTCGCTGGCCTTGGCGGTGATGGCGTCGGGGTAGAGGGTGTTGCCGAACCGGTGGACGGCGGCCTTGCGGCCCAGGATCCGCAGGTTGCCGTGTTCGTCGAGGAAACCGAGGTCCTGGGTGCGGTGGACGCTGCGCTGGTTCTCCCGGACGCGGCCGCCCGGCTCCAGCACGCCCACCATCAGGTCGGGTGTGTGCACGACGACCTCGCCGACCTGGCCGGCCGGCAGCGGGCGGTCCTCCTCGTCCACGACGGTCACCGTGATCCCGTCGAGGGGGCGCCCGCAGTGGTGGGGGTTGTCGGGCGCGGCCAGCGCGATGTTGCCGGCCTCGGAGCTGCCGTAGCCGTCCAGCAGGGGCCGGCCGAGGCGCTCGGTGAAGCGGCGCTGCAGGTCGTCCTGGAGCGGCTCGCCGCCGACGCACCACATGCGCACCGACTCCAGCAGCGCGGTGGACGCGCGGCCGCGGTCGAGCAGGCGCAGGATGCCCTCGTACACGGCCGGTACGGAGTCGACGACCGTGACGCCGAGGTCGACGACCGCCTCCAGGGCGAGGTCGGTGCGCCGGCTGGGCAGCAGGACCAGGCCGGCCTTCGCCTGCCACCACAGCAGCAGGATCGACAGGCCGTACTGGTGCGTGAACGGCAGCAGCGGCAGCAGCACGTCGGACTCGGTGTACTTCATCCGGTCCTGGGTGCGTGAGACGTTGGCCAGCACCGAACTGCCGGAACGGACCACGCCCTTGGGGCGGCCGAGGCTGCCGGAGGTCCACACGATCAGGGCGTCGGGGCGGCGGGCCCAGCGGTCGAAGGACAGCTCGGCCTGCTCACCGTCCTCGGCGGCCGCCGTGTCGAGTTCGTGCAGCGGGATCCACGGGGCGTCCGACTTGGCGAAGGCGGAGGCCTGTTCCTCGTGGTCGGAGATGAAGAAGTCGGCGTTCGCCTCCTCCACCAGGCGGGCGAACTGGTTCGGGGTCACCCCGCGGTCCACCAGACCGACCGAGACGCCCATGTCCATCAGGGCGAGGGTGGTGAGCACCGAGGCCGTGGAGTTCGCGGCCGAGAGCAGGACGCGATGGTCGCCGTCGACCCCGCGGGACCGCAGCGCGCGTGTCACGCTCGCGCAGGAGGCCCTGACCTCGCGCCATGAGCGATTGCCTTCATTGCGGCTGATCAGCACCAGAACAACACATCCAATCTTCGAACCGGGTCGCCACGACGCTAAGAGGGGCTGCTCAAGCGGGAATCAAGCGGAAATCCGCTCGGATTCCAGGGACTTTGGGGACTCCGTCTCCACGGGGGTGACGGGCTCGGTGACGTAGCAGCCGGCGGACTCCAGCGCGCGGATCGCCGCGAGATCGCGGTCGAGTTCCGCCTCGGTGTCCGCGACGAGCGAGACGTAGCCGGGCGAGGTCGCCATGTCGACGGTCCGGCGCACGGGCCGGCCCTCGCGGACGCCGGTGACCAGCCGCTCGAACGCGGGCAGGGTGGCGAAGCTGTCGTGCCAGGCCGTGGCGGTGCCGGCCCGGCCGTTGATCAGCCAGACGTTGCGGACGGTCCTGCTCCAGCGCACCTCGGTGTCCCGGAAGGCCCGGAAGCCGTCCGGGTCGGTGAGGGCGAGGGCGAGCAGTTCCACGTGCGAGGTGCCCGAGTGCCGCTCCAGGACGTCGGGCAGCATGGCCCCCATCAGCCGGGCCCCGGTCTCGATGAGCACCGGCCCGTCGGCGGTGAGCATCACCTCGCTGTGCGCGGCCCCGTCGGTGATGCCGAGGGCGGTGACCGCCGCCACGACGTACTCGACCAGCCCGGCGACGTGCGGGGCGGTGAGCGGCAGCGGCTGCTGGTAGTCGTACAGCGGCGCGCCCTCGGGTCCGTGCGTCTTCGCCGACAGCCAGACGTCCGACACCTTCTGCACACCGTCGACGGCGACCGTGTTGACGATGTACTCGGTGCCGACCAGGTACTTCTGCACCACGGCCGACGGGTTGGGGTTGCCGAAGTAGTCGGTGCCGGCCATGACGGCCGCGGCGGCCGAGCGGACGTGGTCCCCGGTGGTGCAGATGTGCACGTTGTCGGTGCCGGCGCTGGCGGCCGGCTTGACCACGACCGTGCCGCCCGCCGCCCGGAACCAGTCCACGGCGGCCTCGGGGTCGGTGGTGCTGAAGCCGACCGGTGCGGCCAGGCCCGCCGCGGCCAGGCGCCGGGCCATGGCGTACTTGTTCCGCCGGGCCTCCACGCCCTCGAACCGGTTTCCGGGCAGGCCCAGTTCGTGGGCGAGGGTGTCGGCGAGGACCACCCCGCACTCGGTGCCGGCGACCACCCGGTCGACGCCGGCCTCCTTCAGGGCGCGGACGGCGTCGGCCGGGTCGGGGAAGTGGCCGAAGTCGTGGTTGTAGAGGGCGGGCCGGAAGGAGGGCAGCAGCCGGGGCGGGGGGATCTCCTGGCTGCGCAGGTGGACCACTTCCACACCCCGCTGTCCGAGCTTGTCGGCCAGCAGGCTGCCGGTCGAGTAGCCGTCGACGATCGCGATCTTCACTGGGCCACCCCCGCCTTCTCCAGCTCCTGGTCCGCCTGCGCGGTGTGCGCGGTGTGCTCGGTGTTCTTCTGACGGGAGCGCAGTCGCGCGTCGCAGACGTGGGCGAGGGCGGCGACGGCGGCGGCGGTCGCGCCGAACACGGCGAACGCGGTCCCGGGCCCGCCGTGGTCCAGGCCGGCGCCGGCCAGCGGGGAGCCGATCACGTTGCCGACCAGGATCGCGCTGGCGTAGGTGCCCATCGCCACGCCCTTGGTGCCCTCCGGTGCGATCCCGCTGACCGCGCCGGCGCTCGCGGACAGGGCCGGGGCGACGAACAGGTTGGCCGGGACGGCCAGCAGGCACAGCCAGTACCACTGGGTGGCCAGGCCGATCGGCATGCACAGCAGGCCGAGCACCGCGGTCAGCACGAACACCGACGGCGGACGCTTCATGGCGCCGTAGAGGAAGCCGCCGGCCACGGAGGCGACGCCCGCCAGGACCAGCAGCAGCCAGCTCCAGGCGAGCTGGCCGTGGCGCTGGAGCGTGCCGATGGCCGCGACCTCGAAACCGACGACCGCGATGGAGGTGGCCACCGTGACGCCGAGTGCGCACACCATGCGGGCCGTCAGCCAGCTGCGCAGACCGGGGGTGGGGCCGCCGGTGGGGCGGGCCTGCTGCAGCGGCGGGTTGAGCACCAGGTAGGCCACGCCCACCAGCAGCTGCAGGCCGCCCATCACGAGGAACGCCACGGTCGGGGAGGCGGCCGAGGCGAGCAGGATGCCGATGGTCGGGCCGGCCATGTAGGCGATGTCGGTCGTCATCGCGTCGACCGCGTAGGCGGTGTGCCGGTTCTCATCGGTGACCATGCCGGCCAGGGCCAGCCGGATCACCGTGAAGGCGGGCAGGGTGGTCAGGCCGCCGAGGAACGCGGCGCCCAGCAGGGCGGGGTAGGGCAGGAAGTGGGCCAGGCTCCAGAACACCGCCTGGGCGGTCACCAGCAGGCCGAAGACCCGGCGCAGTCCGTAGCGGTCCAGGCCGCGCCCCTGGAGCGGGGCGCCGAGGCCGGCGCCCGCCGTCCAGCAGGCGGCGACCAGGCTGCCCGCGGCGAAGCCCCGGTGCAGATGGCCCACGATGTGCAGGATGAGGACCGAGGAGATGCCGAGGCCGGGCATCTTGGCCAGCAGTCCGATCACCATCAGCGACCGCAGGCCGGGTTCGGCGAGCAGCCGTCGGTAGGTCGAGAACATGTCGTCTCCTAGGCCTTGGCGGCCGGTTCGTCCCAGGGCCAGTCCACCTGTCCCAGGAGGTCCATCTCCGAGAGCAGGCCGCGCAGCCCGCTGAAGTCGCGCACCAGGTTCCGGCGGCCCGCGTCCTGCTGCACCTCGGCGATCATCCGGTCGGCGCCGGTGACCCCGTGCAGGGCGAGGATGTGCTGCCAGGTCCGGTAGTCGTTGGCGACGAACGCCTCCAGGCCGGTGAGCATGGTGTCCACGAAGAACCTGCGCTGGTCCGCGGAGAGGAAGTCGTAGACGGTCTTGGCGAGTTCGCCGGTGATGGCGGAGTGGCAGATCTCGTCGCGGTTGTGCAGCTTCACCGTGGTGGAGTTGATCTCCTGGATGTCCGGGTCGTCGGACAGCAGGTGCAGATAGGCGCTGATCGACGTCTCGGAGACGGTGGCGAAGGCCAGCGTGGTGAGCTTGCGCTGCCACTCCTCGCCGCAGGCGGCCCGCATTTCCTCGTGCCGGTGCACGATGTGCGGGGCGGGCAGCACCGTGTCCGGCAGCGTGATGCCCCGCTTCTGCCGCGTGATCGTGCCGGCGTTGAGGTGCATCAGCGTGTGGTACTGCTCGTCGACCATGGCCTGGGCCAGCGAGGTCTCCAGCGCGGGCCCGCCCAGGGACGGGAACTCGCCCTCGATGACGTAGGCGAACGCCGGGTTGGCGATGCGCTGTTCGGCCATGATGGTGTGCCGGTTGTAGGCGAGCCAGGACCAGCTCAGCATCGACCGGCGCACCTCGGGCGGCAGCCCCTCCCAGACGGGGTGGCCGACGAACGGGACGATCCGCTCCGGATAGTCCGGGCGCGCCGCGTCGAACAGGTCCTCCAGCTCGGGTTCCTTGCGCTTGACCGCGGCACGCCGCTGCCAGTTCCCGGCCAGGCGGGTGATGACGGCGTTCTCCACCGGGTCGGCGGGGTCGTACGGCGGGAAGCCGGGGATCTCGATCAGGCCGCCGGTGTGCGGGGCGTCGTTCAGGGTGATGGTGGTCATCGGGTCTCCTCGCCCCGCTCGATGTCGTAGAACTCGGGGCCGTCCAGGTAGCAGAGGGCGTTGACGTCGCGTTCCACGACCTCGGCCGACGGGTGGGCGAAGCCGATCGCGAGGGTCTTGGTCGAGTCGTCGACGGTGCGGACGACGGTGTCGCCGGGCCGCACGAACATCTCCACGTTGTTGAAGCTCTCCATGCCGCGGACGACGTCCAGCAGCGGGTAGGAGCGCAGGGTGCCCGCGACCGGCGCCGTCGGCCAGCACACCGACACATGGCGCTCGAGCCGGTAGGGCCGCTGGTGGGTGGCCAGGAACCGCTCGGGGTGCAGGTAGGCCTCCACGGTCCAGCCGATCTGCGACTCCCCGGCGCCGAGTTCGGCGTAGTAGGGGGTGTTCGCTCCGGCCATGCGGGCACCTACCTCGACCAGGCACGGCCCCTCGGCGGTGACGATGACCTCCAGGTGGGCGGGGCCGTGCCGGATGCCGAGGGCGTCGAGGACCTGCTGCGCGTACTCGGTCAGCTCGCGGCTGACCGGGGCGTCGTGGGCGATCAGGTGGCCGCCGGCGATGCGGTCGCGGACCCCGGGGACCGACATCTTGCTGTACTTCCAGATGTCGGTGACCCGGTGGTGGCCGTCCCGGCTGACGGTGTCGACCACGTACTCGGCGCCGACCAGGTACTCCTGGGCCACGGCCGCGGTGTTGGACTCGGAGAAGACGGTGGTGCTCGCGAGGATCGCCTTGAGCGCGACCGCCGAGTCCTCCGGGGTGTCGCAGACGGCGACGCCGTCGTTGGCGGCGCTGCGCAGCGGCTTGACCACGATCCGGCCGCCGACCTCGCGGTGGAAGTCCATCAGCTCCCGCGGGTCGCTGACCAGCTTCTGCCGGGCGCCGCGCACGCCCGCCGCCTTGATCGTCTCGACCATGACGAACTTGTCGCGGCGGGCGGGTGAGAGCCGGGTGCCGTTGGTGGGGACGCCCAGCGCCTCGCTGAGCGCGTCGGCCAGCTCGACGCCGTACTCGCCGGCCGCGACGACCGCGACGGGCGCGTGCCGGGCGACGGCCCGGACGGTGTCGGCCGGCACGCCCCGGTGGACGATGTCGTCGCTGAAGGCACTGGTGTCGAAGGCGCCCCGGTAGCACTGGGGAACCTCCTCGGTGCTCTGTACGCGTACGACGTCGCAGCCGCTGTCCAGGAACGCCTGGACGAGCGCGTAGCTGGACGGGTACGCGTCGACCAGGACGACGCTGGGGTTGCTCATGTTCGTCTCTCTCTGTGTGCTCACGCTCTGTGTGCTCACGCCGCCGCCTCGACAGCCTTCGCGAGGCCCGCGACGGTCGGATTGCGGAAGACCAGGACCGGGGAGACGCGGTGGCCGAGCCGCTCGCTCAGCCGGGCCGCGACCGCGGTGATGGCCAGCGAGTTGCCGCCGACGTCGAAGAAGTTGTCGTCCGGCCCGAAGTCCCCGTCGAAGCCCAGGCACTCCTGCCAGACCTCGGCCACCAGCGTCTGCTCCTCGGTGGTGTGCTCCCGGACGGTCGCGGGCGTGCCGGCCGGCCGCGGGTCGGGCAGCGCGTCCCGGTCGACCTTGCCGTTCGGGGTGAGCGGGATCTCCCCGACGACCGTGAAGCCCTGCGGCAGCATGTACGGCGGCAGCCGGTCCGCCAGGTGCGCCCGCAGCCCGGCCGCGTCCGCGCCCCGCACCGGCGGCTCGGGGATCACGTAGGCGGCGAGCTGCTCCACCCCCGTGCTGGTCCGGCGCACCGCGACCGCGCAGTCCGCGACCGCCGGGTGGTCGCGCAGCGCCGACTCGATCTCGCCGAGTTCGATGCGGTAGCCGCGCACCTTGACCTGGTGGTCGTTGCGGCCGAGGAAGACCAGGTTGCCGTCGGGCAGCAGCCGTACGACGTCACCGGTGGCGTACATGCGGGCGCCGGGCTCCTCGGCGAACGGGTCGGGGAGGTACGCCTGCGCGGTGCGCGCCGGCTTGCCCAGGTAGCCGCGGCCGACCGCGCTGCCGCCGACGTACAGCTCGCCCCGGCAGCCCGGGACCACCGGGCGCAGCCGGTCGTCCAGGACGTACAGGCGGGCGTTGTCGGTGGCCTGGCCGAACGGGACGCTCGGCCGGTGCGAGTGCCGTTCGACCAGGTCCTCGGTGATCGGGCAGAACGCGGAGGTGACGGTCGCCTCGGTGGGGCCGTACTCGTTGAAGACGCGGCAGCCGGGGCGGGTGACCTCCAGGATGCGCCGGGCCACGTCGTGGGGGACTGCCTCGGCGCCGGTGAACACCAGTCGCACGGAGGCCAGGTGGGCCGCGCAGTCCGCGCCGGACTCCAGCAGGATGCGCATCTGCGAGGGCGTCGCGTTCAGCGTGGTGATGCCGCGCTCGGCCACCTCGCGCAGGAAAGCCTCCGGGTCGTAGGCGGCCGTGGGGCCCGCCAGGTGCAGCTGGGCGCCGGAGACCAGGCACTGGAAGATCTCCCACACCGAGTTGTCGAACGCCACCGAGTGGTTCAGCAGCGCCCGGTCGTCGCCGGTCAGGCGGCACAGCCGCTGGTTCCAGGCGAGGAAGCCGGTGATGTTGGCGTGGGTGATGGCCACGCCCTTGGGCCGGCCGGTGGAACCGGACGTGTAGATCACATAGGCCAGGTGGTGGGGTTCCGCTTCGTCCACCGGTCCGGGCTCGGGCAGAACGCCGGGCTCCTGGGCGACGGGGACCACCCGGACCGAGCCGTCGAACAGACCCGCAGAAGGGTGTCCGGGGTCGGCCACCACCAGGCGTACGCCGGAGTCCTCCAGCAGGTACTGCAGGCGGTCCGCCGGGTAGCCGGGGTCGAGCGGCACATAGGCGCCGCCGGCCTTCAGGACACCCAGCAGGGCGACCACCAGCTCCACCGAACGCTCCAGGCACACACCGACCAGCTGCTCGGGCCCGACGCCCTGCGCGCGCAGCACACGGGCCAGCGCAGCGGCCCGCCGGTCGGTCTCGGCGAAGGTCAGCGAGGTGCCGTCGCCCGCCACGCACACCGCGTCCGGGGAGGTGCGCACCTGCCGCTCCCACATCCGCACCAGGGTGCTCGGCTCGGGCAGCGGCTCGGCGAGGTCACCGGCGGCCAGGGCGCGCAGTTCCCCGGCGGAGAGGATCTCCAGCTCCGACAGCCGGGCTCCGCGGTCCGCCACCATCTGCTCGATCACCCGCAGGAGGTGCCGGCCGAGACCCTCGACGAAGTCCTCGTCGAACAGGTCGGTCGCGTACTCGACGGAGACGCTGAGGCCGCCGTCGCCCGCCGCGTGGTCGGTCACGTCGAACGCCAGGTCGAAGCGGGCGGAGCCGAGGCGGCCCTCCAGCTCCTTGCGGTCGTACACCTCCGGCAGGGCGCCCGCCGGGGGCTCCTCGTGCAGGGCGAACAGCACCTGGAAGAGCGGGTTGCGGCTCAGGTCGCGCTCCGGGCACAGCTCCGCCACCAGCTTCTCGAACGGCAGCTCCTGATGCGCGTGGGCGTCCCGGGCCACCTCCCGCACCCGGCCGAGCAGTTCGGACCAGGTGGGGTCGCCGCTCAGGTCGGTGCGCAGCACCGCCGTGTTGACGAAGTAGCCGCACATCCCGGCGGTCTCCGGGCGCGGCCGGCCGCCCATCAGGGTGCCGACGGCCACGTCGGTCTCGTCGGCGTACCGCCCGAGCAGCACCTGCAGCGGGGCCAGCAGACCCATGAACAGGGTGACGCCCTCGGCACGGCAGGCCGCCCGCAGTTGTTCGGCCTGCCCGGCCGGGACGCGCAGGAACGTACGGCGGCCGCGGTGACTCGCGACGGCCGGGCGGGGCCGGCTGGTGGGCAGTTCCAGTGCGGGCACCCCGGCCAGCCGCTCCCGCCAGTGGGCGAGCAGCCGCTCCAGTTCGGCGCCGCTGATCCGCTCGCGCTCCCACTGGGCGAAGTCGGCGTAGGTCACCGGCAGCGGTGCCGGGGACGGCCGGCGACCGGCGCGCAGGCCGGCATAGAGGTCGCCGAGTTCGCGCACCAGCAGGTCCACCGAGGTCCCGTCGCAGGCGATGTGGTGGATCGTCAGCAACAGCACGTCCCGCCCGGGGGTGCGCAGCACGTCCGCGCGCAGCAGGGGTGCCCGGTCGAGGGCGAAGGGCGCGCGGATCCGCTCGGTCAGCAGCGTCCGGAGCTCCTCCTCGGTCACCTCCGTGCACGGCACCCGGACGTGCGCGGCCTCGCGGAGCTCGGGGAGGAGCCGGCCGTCGACGGGGACCAGCGCGGTGCGCAGCGTCTGGTGGCGGTCGACCAGCGCGGTCAGCGCCTGCTCCAGTGCGGGCAGCTCGGCCCGGCCGTCCGGGAAGGACAGTGCGACGGGCAGGTGGTAGGCCGGGACGTCCTCGTTGACCTGCTCGAAGAACCAGATGCGCTCCTGACCGAAGGACAGCTCGGCCCGCGTCGCCGGACGGATCGGCTCCTCGTCGACCGCCTCCAGTTCCTCGAGCGCGGCCGCCAGGGCGGCCGGTGCCGGATGCGCGAAGACCGACTGGACACCGACCGGCACCCCGAGCACCTCGCGAAGCCGCGCCACCGCGCGCACCGCCGCGAGCGACTGGCCGCCCAGACCGAAGAAGTCGTCGTACGGCCCCACGTCCGTGAGCCCGAGGATCTCCGCCCACACCGCGCGCACCGCGTCGGTGTGCGCCGGCAGCGGACCGCCGGTGTTCTCCAGGCCCGGCTCGCGGACACGGTCGTAGCCGAGGGCGAGCACGGCGCCCCGGTCGGCCTTGCCCGCGGGCGTGCGCGGGAGCGCGTCGAGGACGGCGTAGCCCTGGGCGACCATGTGGGCCGGCAGGTGTGCGGCGAGGTGGTCGCGGACCCGGCCGGGCAGCCCGGCCGCGGCGTCGCGCGCGCCCGGCGCGGCGACCAGGAAGGCCACCAGCTGGTCGCCGCCGGCCGCCTCGCGGTCGACGACCACCACCGCGTCCGCCACCTCGGGGTGGCTGCGCACACAGTCCTCGATCTCGCCGAGTTCGATGCGGTAGCCGCGCACCTTCACCTGGTGGTCGTTGCGGCCCAGCAGCTCCAGGTCGCCGTCGGCGCTCCAGCGGGCGAGGTCGCCGGTGCGGTACAGGCGCCCGGTGCCGTCCCCGAAGGGGTCCGGGACGAAACGCTCGGCGGTCAGCGCGGGCCGGCCCAGGTAGCCGCGGGCCACGCCCTCGCCGCCGATCCACAGCTCGCCGGTGACGCCCGGCCCCGCCTCACGGCCCTGCCCGTCGACCACGTACAGGCGGGTGTTGGACAGGGCGGTGCCGACCGTGACCCGGTCGCCCGCCTCGTCGATGCGGGCCGCGGTGGCCCACACGGTGGCCTCGGTCGGCCCGTACAGGTTCCACAGGGTGCCGCCGGTGGCCACCAGATCGCGGGCCAGCTGCGCATCCAGGGGCTCGCCGCCGGACAGCAGGACCCGGCCGTGGCCGGCCCGCCAGCCGGAGGCCACCAGCATCCGCCAGGTCGTCGGCGTCGCCTGGACCACGGTCACCCGGCCGTCCTCGATGGCGGCGGCCAGCACCTCGGGGTCGGTGTTGGCGGCCTGCGGGGCCATGACGACCGTCGCACCGAGGGTCAGCGGCAGGAACAGCTCCAGTGTGGAGATGTCGAACGACAGCGGGGTCAGCGCCAGCACCCGGTCGCCGGGGGCGAGCCCGGGGCGCTCGGCGACGCTGCGCAGGAAGGAGGAGATCGCCGCGTGCTCGACGGCCACCCCCTTGGGCAGGCCGGTGGAGCCGGAGGTGTAGATGACGTACGCGAGGTGGTGCGGCCGCGCCGGAGAGGTGAACGGCGCGGCCGGTTCGGTGGGTACGTCCTCCATGAGCAGCAGTTCGACCGACCCGGGTACCGCGCCGCGGATCCGCTCGCGGTGCGCGCGGTCGCACAGGACCAGACCGGCACCGGAGTCCTCGGTCATGTGCCGCAGCCGGTCGGCGGGGTAGCTCGGGTCCAGCGGCAGGTACGCGGCGCCCGACTTCAGGATGCCGAGCAGGGCCACGGTCATGTCGACCGAGCGGCCGAGGCAGACACCGACCAGGCACTCCGGGCCGATGCCGCGGGCCCGCAGGGCGGCGGCGAGCGCCGTGGCCCGGCGGTCCACTTCGGCGTAGGTGGCCTGTCGCGGGCCCGCGACGACGGCGACCGAGTCGGGAGCCGAGGCGACGCGCTGCTCCCACAGGGCGACCAGGGTGGTCGACATGAACTGATCCTTTCTCAGCCCCACGCGGGGGCGGTGCGCGTGATCGTTTCCGCCAGCTGCTGTTCCGCGCCGCGTACGTAGAGGTGTCCGCCCGGGAAGCGGCGCAGCTCGAAGCCGGCCGTGGTGTGCTCGCGCCAGCCGGCCAGTTCCACCGCGTCGACGGTGTCGTCGTCGGCGCCGGCCAGGACGGTGAGGGGACAGGACAGCGGCGCCTCGGCCCGGTGCGCGTACGTCTCGCACACGGTCAGGTCGGCGCGCATCAGCGGCAGCAGCAGCTCCTGCAGCTCCGGATCGAGACCGGCGAGTTCGACATCGTCGAGGCGGGCGAGCAGGTCGGCGTCCGGCAGCTGGTGCAGCGGGTCCCGGTCCGGCAGACCGGGGGCCCGCAGCGCGGACAGGAACAGCCGGGCGGGCAGGGCCGCGCCCAGGGCCCGCAGCGCACGGGTCACCTCGAACGCCACCAGCGCGCCCATGCTGTGCCCGAAGAAGGCGTACGGCAGCCCGGTGTGGCCGGCGATCAGCGGCGCCAGCCGGTCCACGACCGCGTCCAGGGAGGTCAGCGGCTCCTCACCGAACCGGTTCTCCCGTCCGGGCAGCTGCACGGTGCACACCTCGACGGTGTCCGGGACGTGCCGGGCCAGCTGGTAGGCGGAGGCGCCGGCACCGGCGTGCGGGAAGACGAACAGGCGCTGCCTCGCGGTGTCCTCCCGGCTGCCGAGGCCGCGCAGCCACAGCCGGTCGAGGGCGGGGGTGGTCTCGACGGTCATCGCCGCGCCGCCCGTTCACGGCGCACGGACAGCGGGGTCAGGTCGGTCCACACCGCTTCGACGTGGTCCAGGCACTCCTGCTTGGTGCCCTGCCGGCCGGCCGGGGTCCAGCCGGCGGGCAGCTCGCGGCCGGCGAACCAGATCGAGTACTGCTCCTCGTGGTTGCGGACGACGAGGTAGCGGTCCTGGGTGTCGCTCGCGGTCATGGTCACACCCCCACACCGTCGAAGAAGCCGGTCTGCGGGTGGCCGCCACCCGCGGCGACGACCCGGTCGTGCACCCACTTGCCGACGGCGAGGTCCAGCACGCCGAGGCCGAACGGGGAGAAGACCGCCGGACGGCCGGGATGCCGGCGCAGCCGCTGCCGGAGCAGGTCGCCCAGGGTGCCGTCGACGAAGTCCCGGTTCCCGGTGCGCTGTTCGGCCAGATGCAGCGAGGTGCGCTCGCGCACGGCATGGTCGACGTCGTCGGTGAAGTTCTGTGCGGCGAGGATCAGCTCGGGGGCGAGGTCGCGCAGCGACAGGTGCAGCACCACCGGGTTGTGGGCGAGCAGCCGCGCATCGTGCAGGTGGGGCTCGCCGGCCACGGTGGTGAGGACCACCAGGTCGCAGTCGGTGAACGCGTCCTCGACACGGTCGGCGATCACGACCTCGGCGTCGGTGTGCTCCGCGACGGCGGCGCCGTAGCGCTTCGCGGCGTCCTGGTCGAGATCGAACAGGCGGAAGCCGCCGATCTCCCAGTCGAGGTCGCGCAGGAACTTCCAGACGTGCTGGGCGATCAGGCCGGTGCCGACGATGCCGACCCGGCGGGCGCGGCGCTCACCGATGAGCGTCTCGGCGCCCAGGACGGCGGAGGCGGCGGTCCGGGTCGCCGAGATGATCGACGACTCCATGCAGGCGAACGGGAAGCCGGTGGCGCAGTCGTTGAGGATCAGAGTGGCGGAGGCGCGCGGGATGCCGTGCCGGGTGTTCTCCGGGAAGCTCGCGATCCACTTGTTGCCTGCCACCTCGAACTCGCCGCCCAGGTAGGCGGGCAGGGAGATGATGCGGGCGCGGCTGTTGTGCGGGAAACGCAGGAAGGAGCTGTGCGGGTTGGCGCTCTGCCCGGCGTCGTGGGCCAGGTAGGCGGCACGGACGACCTCGACGAGCTCCGGGCGGTTGTGCTCGACCTGGGCGGCGATGTCACCCGCGTCGATCACCGTCATGGGCGGTGGGGTCACGATGGGCACGGGAGAGTCCTCCTTCAGTTGGCGGCCAGCGCGGCGACGGGCGAGGCCAGGGCCTCTTCCGCGAGGAGCTGCTGGAACCAGCCGGGGTTGTAGATGGTCTTGGCGTAGGCATGGCCCCGGTCCGCGGCGATGAAGGCGACCTTGGGGCGGCGAGCGCCGGGAGGGTTGCGGGCGAAGTAGCTCTGGACGGCGGCGTAACAGCTTCCGGTCGAACCGCCCGCGTACAGGCCGTACTTGGCGGTGAGGGCGCGGCAGCCCTCGACCGCGCGCACCTCGGAGACGATCTCGACCTCGTCGATCAGCGCCTGCTCGCACAGGGGCGGCACGATGCTGGAGCCGATGCCGGGGATGCGCCGCTTCTTCGGCGGACCGCCGAAGATCACCGAGCCCTCGGTGTCCACGGCCACCACCACGCAGCGCGGGAAGGCCTCCTTGACCCGATGGGAGACGCCGGCGATGGTGCCGCCCGTCCCCACCCCGACGAACAGGTAGTCGATCGGGCCGGCTTCCGCGATCAGCTCGGCGGCCGTGAAGCGGTAGTGGGCGTCACGGGCGTCCGGGTTGGCGTACTGGTTGGGCCAATAGGCCTGCCCGAGGTGTACCAGGAGTTCCTGTACCCGGGCCAGGCGGGTGCGCAGATATCCGCCCGCCGCGTCCCGGGTGGAGACTTTCTCGACTCTCCGGCACAGCAGGCGCAGGTGTGCTTCGGTCGCCTCATTGCAATTGGGGTCGATCACCGGCACGAAGGAAATTCCCAGCATGCGGCAGTAAAAGGCCAGCGCCAGGGCGAAGTTGCCCGACGAAGACTCGACCACCGTGGTGTTCCGTGTGATCTCCCCACGGGCGATGGCCCGTTCCAGGATCCACAGTGCCGAGCGGTCCTTGGTGCTGCCGGTCGGATTGCAGAACTCCAGCTTGGCGACAATGTCGCATTCGTCGTCCGCCAACGGAATCAGCGGGGTCCCCGCGAGACCGGAACGGAGCCGTCCTATCCGTTCGATCAGGGTTTGGTCAGCACGCCTTTGAAGCATGCGGCGACTTTGGCACGCGGTTTCCAACCCCGGCTCAACCGCGACTCAAGCGAAGCGCGAGGAGGGGGAACGGCGAAGAACGAGTCCGGAAAGGGGGGCTCGGGAGGCGGCGGGCGGGCCCGTTCGACCGCACCCCGTGGACAGTTGGACGGGGTGCGGGCGGGTGGCGCTCTCGTCAGTCGTCGGCGGCGTGCAGATAGCCGCGGTGCACCGCCTGCACGCCCGCCTGGAAGCGGCTGCGCGCGTCCAGCAGCGTCAGCAGCGCGGACATGGTGCGGCGCACCGTCCGGTCCGACACCCCGAGTTGGTGTGCAATCGCCTCGTCGGTGAGCCCTTGCGCCATTAGTCGAAGCACTTCAGCCTGATGCGTGGTGAGTGTCTTGCGGCTGCGCTCGGGACGCGTTCCGATGGGTCGCGCGGACTGCCACACGGTCTCGAACAGCGCGTGCATCAGAGCGATCGTGCCCGGGTTGTCCACCAGAACCGCACCGGCTCCGGTGTTCTTGCTGTCGGTCGCGATGAGCGCCGTACGCCGGTCGATGAGAATGAGGCGATTGGGAAGTGTGGGTGTGGTGCGGACCTGTGCGCCCTGGGCGGCCAGCCATTCGGCATGGGCGACGGTGGGCGGATCACGCCGGATGCTGTCCAGATAGACCGTGCGCATCCGGACGCCCCGATTGAGCAGCCGCAGATTGAGCGGGCGTGAGGCGTCCATGTTCTCCGGGGTCTGCGGACCTCCGGGAGCGAACGTCAGGAATTCCTCCCGGGCCTCCTTGGTGAGGATTTCCAGATGCTCCCGGATGGCTTCGACACCGGACAGGAAATGGAATCCCGCACCGGCGCCGGGGGTGTACTGGTCCGCGAACTGGGCGATGGTCTCCGCGACCACCGCACGGCTCGCCTCCACCCGCTGCTGGTGCGCGGCCAACTCCGCCTGCTGCTGGGCCAACAGCGCCTCCAGGGCGAGCATCGGGTTCACCGGGCGCACCCGGGACTCGTTCTCCGCCGAGGTTCTGACCAGCGCCAGCTCGCTCAACCGGTCCAGTGACTCCCGTACCTCGTGCTCGGGCAGACCGAGATCGTCGGCCCACTCGCCGACATCACCGTCCGGGCGCGCGAGCATCGTCCGATACACAGCCTCCGAGGCCGTGTCTATCCCGAGTCCAGAAAGCAATGGGATCTCCTCCTCGGACACCCTGGTCCCCCTTGCTAGGGCTCTCTGTGCGGAGACAGAAATGCATGTGGAGATTACACGAATGGGGGGACCGCAGCCGTGACGGAGATCGCTTCCGCCTATGCCGTCCTGGAAAGCCTTGTCCCGGGTGGCAAAGCCACCGTCTTACCGTGGAGTTGTAATTGATGTACCTCGTCCACCTTCACCTGGGGCCGCATCCGGCCGGCCTGGAGCTGCCCGAGGACACCGCACAGGCCGTCACCGACGCCGCCCCGCCCGCCTCGGAGCTCCGCCATGTCACCGTGCACGCCGCCGACGAGCCCGCCGTCGGCCTCTACCTCGCCGCCGACGGACCGGAACAGGCCGAGGTGACGGCCCGCCTTCTGTGGTGGAGCACGGTCGCCGCGCGGCCGCGGCTCGGCGGCTGGCCGCTGCTCGGCACCCGGGTCACCATCTCCCTGCCCACGGCCCGCTGACCCGCCCGCCGGCCGGCGCACCGGCCGCGACCCGCGCCCGGCCGCGGACTTGTCCGCCAGCGGACATGTCCGCTCTGCCCGCCCGGAAACCCCTTCTCCTGGCCCGCGACCCCGGGTGAAATGCAGTTGTCGGACCGATCACAGACCGGATCGGCCACGACACGAACAATCACGCAACTGTTGAAGGGGAGACGACGATGCGTCGAATTGCTGTTCTCGGGGCTGCGATCGCGGCGGCACTGGCGATCGTGACGGGGGCGACGCACCAGCAGGAGCACACGGCGCAGCGGGCGGGAGACGCCGGCTGGCAGCGGGCGGCCTCGTCCACGGTCCTCGCCGACGCGCAGGCCGTCTCGGGCGACGCGGGCTGGCAGTAGGAAACCCGGACGACGAGGGCGCCCGCGAATCCCGCTTGGAGGCTGCCATGGCCGCAACCGACTGCCGCAACGACGCCGAGCACCTGCTCGCACTCCGCGGTGAGCTGCTCGAACTGCCGGTGCAGGACATCCCCGTCGACACGCTGCGGGTGACGGACTCACCCCGCAGCCGGGTGGAGGACCCGGGCCACTCCCGGGTCCTGGCCCAGGCCGGGGACGCGCTGCCGCCGGTGGTCGTGCACCGCGCGACCATGACGGTCGTCGACGGTGTCCACCGGCTGCGGGCGGCACAGCTACGGGGCCGCACCACCATCCCCGTCCGCTTCTTCGACGGCAGCGCGGAGGACGCGCGCCTGCTCGCGGTCGCCCTCAACGTCACCCACGGCCTGCCGCTGACCCTGGCCGAACGCACCGCGGCCGCGGAGCGCGTCCTCACCGCCCGGCCGGACTGGTCCGACCGCGCGGTGGCCTCCCTCGCAGGACTGTCCGCCGGCAAGACGGCCGAGATACGGCGCCGGGTGCTCGACCCGGCGGCCCCCGGCGCCAAACGGATCGGCCGCGACGGGCGCGCCCGCCCACTGGACGCCTCCCACGGCCGCGCCCTGGCCGCCGCCCTGCTCAAGGAGGACCCGACGGCCTCGCTGCGCGGGATCGCCCGGGAGGCCGGGATCTCACCGGCCACCGTCGCCGACGTCCGCGCCCGGCTGGCCCGCGGCGACGACCCGGTCGGCACCCGCGGCTCCGCCCGCCGGACCCCCGCGCCCGCGGCACCCGGGCCCGCACCGGACGTGGGCGAGATGCACCGCCGCCTGCGCCGTGACCCGGCGCTGCGCTTCAGCGAGACCGGACGGTCCTTCCTGCGGCTGCTGGAGGCGGGCGCCGCACTCGCCCGGCACCGGGAGGGCATCGCCGCCGGCCTGCCCCCGCACTGCAGGACCGCCGCGGCCCACCTGGCCCAGGCCTACGCGCAGAGCTGGGAACTGTTCGCCAACGAGCTGCAGTGACGCACTGCCGCACCGCGCCGGCCGCACGAACTGCGGCCCACACCGGCAGAGCCGGACACCGGGCCACCGCCCGGCCGAGGCCCGCCGGACAACGGGGAGAACCAATGCGAGTCAATCTTCTGGGACCACTGGAGATCTACACCGGCGAACCCGGCGTCAACGCCGTCCCGGCAGCGCAGAAAGTACGCCAGACCCTGGCCGTACTGGTGCTGAACGCAAACCGGGTGGTGCGCTTCGAGCAGCTCATGGAAGAGCTGTGGGAGGACAACCCGCCCGCCAGCGCCCACACCGCCCTGCAGACGTACGTGTACGAGATCCGCAAACGCTTCGCCCTCGGCAACCCGAGGAGCGGCGGACCCGACCGCGGCACCGGCCGGCCCGTGCTCGGCACGGCGAGCGGCGGCTACCAGCTCAGCCTGCCCGAGGACCAGGTGGACGCCTTCCGGTTCGAGCCGCTCGTCGCCCGGGCCCGCAAGGAGTTCCGCGCCGGAGACCACCGGCGCGCCCGCGACTCGGTCGCCGCGGCCATGGCGCTCTGGCGGGACGCGGCCCTCGTCGACATCCGCAAGGGACCCCTGCTGCAGGCCGAGGCGCTGCGCCTGAACGAACTCCACACCAGCGCCACCACCCTGCGCATCGAGGCCGACCTCCAGCTCGGCCGGCACCACGAGCTGATCGGCGAACTGACCTCCCTGGCCGCCCTCGAACCCACCAACGAGACCGTCCAGCGCAACCTGATGACGGCCCTGTACCGCACCGACCGCCGCGCCGACGCCCTCCGCGTCTACCAGCGCGCCCGCTCCCAGATCGCGGACGAGTTCGGGCTCGACCCCTCACCCGAACTCCAGGCCCTGCACACCGCCATCCTCCAGTCCGACACCAGCCTGCTGCGACCGGCCGAACCGTCCCCGGCACCGGCCGCACCCGCCCCCGCCCCCCGCGTGCCGTGCCACCTGCCCGCACCGCAGGAGCGGCTGACCGGCCGCGGCGGCCAGCTCGCCCGCGCCATCGGCGCACTCACCGCCAAGGCCGCACCCGGACCGGCGCTCGTCGTGGTGAGCGGCGCCCCCGGCACCGGCAAGAGCGAACTGTGCCGGCACGCGGCCCGCCGGGCCAGCGGCCACTACCCGGACGGCCAGCTCTACGGCCGCCTCCTCGACGACACCGGACGGCCCGTCGGCCATGCCGAGATCCTCCGCTCCTTCCTGCGCGGACTCGGCGCGACGGAGGACCTGCTGCACCTGGGCACGACCGACCTGAGCCTGATGTACCGCACCTGGACCGCCGACCGGCGCGTCCTGGTGGTCCTGGACGACGTGACCGGCCCGGACGACCTCGGCCTGCTGCTCCCCTCCGGCTACGGCTGCGGCGCGGTCGTCAGCAGCCGGCGGCGGCTGTTCGTATCCTCCAGCACCGAACACATCGAACTGGACCGGCTGCCGCTCGACGACTGCCTGCACCTGCTGGTCTCCCTGGTGCCCGAGCACCGCATCACCATGGACCCGGACGGCGCCCGGCAGCTGGCCGAGCTCTGCCACGGCCTGCCCACCGCCCTGTTCGCAGTCGCCGCCCGACTCCGCCTGCGCCCGCACTGGACCGCCCGCCAGGCGATCACCTGGGCGACGACCGCCGCACAGGCCGGTGAGGACCCGCTGGGGCTGCGGGCCGCACTGGAACGCACCCTCGCCACACTCCCCGCACACCTCCGCCGCGCGGCACACACCCTGCTCACCCCGAGCGCCCCCGACCGGCCCGCCCCCGCCCCGGCGGCCGCCCTCCTCGGCACCGGCGAGCAGCAGGCCGCGACCCTGCTCGAAGAACTGGTGGACGCCTACCTGCTGAGCGCGACGACCCCTCCGTCCACGGACGGCTGCTACAGCTGGGAGCCGGCGGCCCGGGCGCTGCGGGACCCGGTGAACCGTGCCGTTGCGGCGGCACCTGCCGGCAACGCCGTCCGGCATCCCATGGCGGCCTGACGGCACCGGTGGCCGCCGGCCCGGGCCGGATCAGCCGAAACGCACGTCACACGCGCCCCCTCACCGCTTGTTGAGGCGCAGCGCGGTACGCGCGACGAGGTCGCCGACGGCGGCGGGAGCGAGGCGCAGCAGCGGGGCCGACACCGCCCCGGGACCCACGCGGTAGCGGCGGCGCGGCTTCTGCGTGAGGAGAGCACGGCGCACGGTGCGGGCGACGGCCTCCGGACCGGGCGGCGACCACGCGGCGACGCGCCGGCGGGCGACCATGTAACCGTGCGCGTACCGCGAGTCGGCCGGAAAGTCCGCCAGGCCCCTGGAGAGCATGGGCGTGTCGATGAAGCCGGGCTCGACCAGGCAGGCGCGGACCCCGCTGCCGGCGATCTCCATGCGCAGGCTGTCGGTGAGCGCCTCCAGCGCGTACTTGCTCGCGCAGTACCAGCCGGTGAACGGGACGGAGACCAGCCCCCCGAGCGAACTCACCTGGACGATCCGCCCCTCGCCCCGGCGCCGCATGCCCGGCAGCACCAGCCGGGTCATCCGGGCCACGCCCAGCAGATTGACCTCCAGGGCGTCCCGGGCAACCTCCTCGGACACGTCCTCGAAGGCGCCGACCGGCGCGACTCCCGCGTTGTTGACCAGAGCCCAGGGTCCCCCCTCCGTCACCTCGTCGATCTCCGTGACGGCGTCCTGGCAGGAGCGCCGGTCCGTCACGTCCAGGAGCACGGTGCGCACGGTGAGCCCGACTTCGGCCGCGGCGGCCGCGAGCTTCTCCGCCTTGTCGGGGGTGCGGGCGGTGCCGATGACGTTGAAGCGGCGGGCGGCCAGGTCGAGCGCGGTGGCCCTGCCGATACCGCTGGTGGCTCCGGTGACGACGACGGTCTTCAAGGGGCGGTCCTTGTGAGAAGGGTGGGGCGGGCCGGGCCGCCTCTCCGGATTCTTGATCACCTTCTGCACAACTATGTCGCATATGGGAGTCGATATCCGTTCAAGGCACGTCCGGGGCGGACGACCCGCACGTCGTCCGCCCCGGAGCCCCGCCGGCACTCGGGGGTCGACACCCGGACGGCGCCGCCCCCCTCAGTCCTTCTCAGTCCTTGTCCTCGCGGTCGGCCGCGTCCTCCTCGGTCTGCTTCGCCCGCACCTCCGGGTCAAGCGCCGAGGGACCCGTGCCGTCCACCGAACTCAGCCGGCCGGACTCGGGCACCTCCGTCGCGGCGGGCGGCTCCACCAGCCAGTCGGGATTGGCCTGCTTGTCCCACCACTTCCAGGCGCAGAACGCGCCACCCGCCACCAGGCCGAGCAGCGCCAGCACCTTCAGGGCACGGCCCCTGCGGGAACGCCGCTCGTTCCTGCGGGCCAGCTTCTGGATCTCCTGCGCCGAGACCTGACCGCGCAGCGCCACCAGCGCGGCGGCACCCCGCGCGGCGGCCTCGTCCGCCACCGGAGCGGCGGCGGCCATCGCATGCTCGATCTTCGGACGGGAGTACTCGGCCGCCTGCCGCGCGGCCTTCCGGGTCAGGTCGGCGGCCTCCTGCGCCGCCAGGTCCACCTTCGGCGGCACATGCGCGAGGGCCTGCTCCAGCCGCGGAGCGAGCCGCGCGTCGTACTGCACACGGGCCTGTTCGGCGGCCTGGGACACCACGGGCGCCAGCCGTACGCGTGCCTCCTGCGCGTAGTACGAGGCACGCTCCTTGGCTGTGTCGGCGTAGGGCGCCACCACTTCCGCGGCGTGCAGCACGCTGTCCTTCGCCGAGCCGGTCGCGGCGCGCACGCTGTCGATGCGGGTCACGGGTTTCCTCCTCCTCGGTGGCGTACGGTAATTCGCCTTTCCACCCTTTTAAGGATCATGCCTGCCCGCGGCCCGCGCGTCATGCGAGGGCGGGCATATGGGTGCAACAAGGGCTTCCTGTCGACCCTGCCACGAATCACGGCCGGGCGCTCCCCTCGCGGCGGAACTCGGGCCGGCCGGGCGTCACGGGCCCCGCACCGTGCGAGGATCGGGGAGTCACACGAGGACAACGGAAGGCGGATCGTGGCCGAGCAGCTCTACGCCACCCTGAAGACCAACCACGGCGACATCGTGGTCAGGCTGTTCCCGAACCACGCGCCCGCGACGGTCAGAAACTTCGTCGAGCTCGCCCAGGGCGAGCGGGAGTGGACGCACCCGGGCACCGGCGCCGTGAGCCACGACAAGCTCTACGACGGCACCGTCTTCCACCGGGTCATCGGCGGCTTCATGATCCAGGGCGGCGACCCCCTGGGCAACGGCATCGGCGGCCCCGGCTACGAGTTCGGCGACGAATTCCACCCCGACCTGCGCTTCGACCGCCCCTATCTGCTCGCCATGGCCAACGCGGGACCGGGCACCAACGGCTCCCAGTTCTTCATCACGGTCAGCCCCACCCCGCACCTGAACCGCAAGCACACGATCTTCGGCGAGGTCGCGGACGGCGCCGGCCAGAAGGTCGTGGACGCGATCGCCGCCGTACCGACCACTCTCCCGAACAACCGGCCGGTCAACGACGTCGTCATCGAGACGATCGTCGTGGAGAAGCGCGAGGGCTGACCCGGGCGCGCCCCGGCATCCGCCCCAGGAAACCGCAGGGAACCAAACGTCCCGCTCGTCCGTAGGGAAGAGCGGGGCGGGGTATGGGCCGGGGGACAGGCCACGACCAGCAAGGGGATCTCATGGAACAGGCCGAAGGCAGCACGCAGGACGCCCGCAGCCTGCCCGGGTGCTACCGGCACCCGGACCGCGAGACCGGCGTGCGCTGCACCCGCTGCGAGCGCCCCATCTGCCCCGAGTGCATGGTCAGCGCCTCGGTCGGCTTCCAGTGCCCCGAATGCGTGCGCAGCGGTTCCGGCACCGGACACGCCCCGGCCGCGTCCCAGCCGCGCACGGTGGCCGGCGGGACGGTCACGGCCGACCCACGGCTGGTCACCAAGATCCTCATCGGGATCAACATCGCCGTGTTCATCGCGGTCCAGGCCAAGAGTTCGCTGCTGAACGACCTGGTCCTGATCGGCCAGTGGCCCCCGAAGCCCTACCAGCCGACGATGGGCGTCGTCGAGGGCGAGTGGTACCGCTTCGTGACGTCGATGTTCACGCACGAGGCGCCCTGGCACATCGGCTTCAACATGCTCAGCCTGTGGTGGATCGGCGGCCCGCTCGAAGCGGCCCTCGGCCGGGCCCGCTATCTCGCGCTGTACTTCGTCTCCGGGCTGGCCGGCGGCGCGCTGACGTATCTGCTCGCAGGCCCGTCGCAGGCCTCGCTCGGCGCCTCCGGTGCGATCTTCGGCCTGTTCGGCGCGACCGCGGTCCTGATGCGCCGGCTGAACTACGACATGCGGCCGATCATCGCCCTGCTGGTGATCAACCTGATCTTCACCTTCGGCTTCCACAACATCGCCTGGCAGGCCCACATCGGCGGCCTGGTCGCCGGTGTCGTCACCGGCTACGCCATGGTCCACGCCCCGCGCGAGAAGCGGACACTGGTCCAGTACGGCACCTGTGTGCTCGTCCTGGCCGTGGTGGTGGTCATGGTGCTGCTCAGGACCGCTCAGCTCACCTGATACCGAACCGTTGTCCACAGCGTGTGCCGGATCTTGTGCACGCTGTGCGGAAACAGCTGTGCCCCCTGCCGCTCGGATGCGTTTCCGCAGGTCGGGCAGGGGGCGAACGGGTGTATGAGGGCCGGTAGGGCAGTCACACCGGCGTCAACGTCCGATGGGTTATCCACAGATCGTAGTCTTTTCCCCAGGGGGGTGTGGATATTGGACCAGGCTGTGGATAACTCAGTGAACAACCCTGGGCAGAGCTAGCGCGGAGCCGCTACTTCCACTGCGTGGAGACGCCGAACCCGGCGGCGATGAAGCCGAAGCCGACCACGATGTTCCAGTTGTCCAGGCTGTCGATCGGCAGCGAGCCGTTGCTCACATAAAAGACGACGATCCAGGCCAGGCCGATGAGGAACATGGCCAGCATGACCGGCGCGACCCAGGCGCGGTTGGCGAGCTTGATGGCCTGCCCCTGCTTCGCGGGCGGCGGCGTGTAGTCGGCCTTCTTGCGGATACGTGACTTCGGCACGAGGGTCTCTCCTGTCGATGCGCTGCGTGGCCGCGCAGGTAACTGGGTCGGTCCGGGGCAGCGTACAAGGGGACACTGAGTTCTCCCCCGGGCGTCCGTTAGCGTAGTGCTTCCGCGGCGCCGAAGGAGATAAGGGTACGTTGAGCAATTCTGCCGACTCCCCCGGGACGGGATCAACGGGTTCCGGCCCGCCTCGTGGACTCCGCTTCCGCCCGGTGCGGATTCTCACGATCGCCGTCTTCGCTCTGGCCGGGCTCATCTTCTTCACCAGCTTCAACACGGCCAAGGGCACCGACATCCGTCAGGACGGTTCCCTGCTGAAGCTGTCCGACCTGATCCAGGAGCGCAGCCGCAAGAACAAGGGGCTGGACGAGTCCAACGCCACGCTGCGTGACAGCGTGGACGCGCTTGCCGAGGGCGACGACGGGAGCACCAGGGCCCAGGACGAGAAGCTCCGGGGCCTGGAGGACACGGCGGGCACCCAGAAGCTCACCGGCAAGGCGATCAGCGTCACCCTCAACGACGCCCCGCCGAACGCGACCGCCAAGCTCCCCGGCTACCCCGAGCCGCAGCCCGACTACCTGGTCATCCACCAGCAGGACCTGCAGGCCGTGGTGAACGCCCTGTGGCAGGGCGGGGCCAAGGGCATCAAGGTCATGGACCAGCGGCTGATCTCCACCAGCGCGGTGCGCTGCGTCGGCAACACCCTGATCCTCCAGGGCCGCGTCTACTCGCCGCCGTACAAGATCACCGCTGTCGGGGACCCCGCGAAGCTGCAGCAGGCGCTCGCCGCCAGCAAGGCGATCCAGACCTACATGGTGTACGTCAACGTCTACGGCCTCGGCTGGAAAGTCACCGAGGACGGGACGGTGACTCTGCCGGGCTACTCGGGCACAGTGGATCTGCACTACGCGAAGCCAGTGGAGTAGGTCCCCCGTCAGGAGCCGCCGGTGCGCGTGATCGTCCGGACCGTCAGCGAACTGTGCATCACCGTCGGCACCCTGATCGTGCTCTTCGTCGTCTACGTGCTGTTCTGGACGGGCGTCAAGGCCGACGGCGTCATGAACGACCAGATCGACCAGTTGCACCAGCAGTGGTCGAAGGGGAGCGTCCGGCCCGCCGGGGGGAGCGGCGGGGCCGCGCCGAGCGCGGCGGATCCGGCGGCGTACCACTACGGCAGGCCGTTCGCGATCATGTACATCCCGCGGCTCGGTTCCACGTGGAACAAGCCGGTGCTGGAGGGCACGGGCACCGACGTGCTGAAGAAGGGTCTCGCCCATTACACCGGGACCGCGCGGCTCGGGCAGGAGGGCAACTTCGCGGTCGCCGGCCACCGGCGCACCTACGGAGACCCCTTCAAGGACTTCCCGCGGCTGCGGTCCGGTGACGCGGTGGTGCTCACGGACGGAACCACCTGGTTCACGTATCGGATCGACAAAGGGCCCTACAAAACCGCGCCGACGGACGTTGAGGTGATCGACGCTGTGCCACGTAAGTCGGGGTACACGCGTCCGGGCCGGTATCTGACGCTGACCACGTGCGATCCGGAATGGGGGCACAGCCACCGGCTGATCGTGTGGGCGCACCTCGACTCCACCCAGCCCGTGGAGTCAGGCGAACCGGAGGCGTTGCGCCGTTAGTCTGGTGCAGTACGGCGTGAGTCAGGTGCCGTGGTGGAACGGAAGGGACGGCATGTACGGCTGGATCTGGCGGCATCTGCCGGGGAACGCGTGGGTGAGGGCACTGATCTCACTCGTACTGGTCCTGGCCGTGATCTACGTCCTCTTCCAGTACGTCTTTCCCTGGGCCGAACCGCTGCTGCCCTTCAACGATGTGACGGTGGACAACCAGTGAGTGCGCGGATTCTCGTCGTCGACAACTACGACAGCTTCGTCTTCAACCTCGTCCAGTACCTGTACCAGCTGGGTGCCGAGTGCGAGGTGCTGCGCAACGACGAGGTGTCGACGGCACACGCCCAGGACGGCTTCGACGGCGTGCTGCTCTCGCCCGGGCCCGGGACGCCGGAGGAGGCCGGGGTGTGCGTGGACATGGTCCGCCACTGTGCCGCGACCGGTGTTCCCGTCTTCGGTGTCTGTCTCGGCATGCAGTCGATGCAGGTGGCGTACGGGGGTGTGGTGGACCGTGCGCCCGAGCTGCTGCACGGCAAGACCTCCCCGGTGGAGCACGAGGGCAAGGGCGTCTTCGCCGGGCTGCCCTCGCCCTTCACGGCGACCCGCTACCACTCGCTGGCCGCCGAGCCGGCCACCGTCCCGGCGGAGCTGGAGGTCACGGCCCGCACGCACGACGGCATCATCATGGGCCTGCGTCACCGCGAACTCCCGGTCGAGGGTGTGCAGTTCCACCCCGAGTCGGTGCTGACCGAGCACGGGCACCGGATGCTGGCCAACTGGCTGGTGGAGTGCGGCGACCAGGGTGCCGTGGCGAGGTCTGCGGGGCTCGCCCCGGTGGTGGGCAGGGCCACGGCGTGACCGCGCTGCGCCCGGAGCGCGAGGACTTGTACGGGGAGACACCGTACGAGTCCTATCGCTCTGCGCCGTACGCGGCCGCGGGCGACCCCCCTACGGCGCCGATGCCTCCGATGGCTTCGGCGCCTCAAGCGCATCAGGGGCATCATCATGGACCTGCGATGCATCCGGCGGCTTCGATGGCTTCGCTGGACGAGCAGGCGACCACGCTGCTGCCGCCGGTCGACGACGAGACGGTGGCGCTGCGGATCCCCGCTCCGCCGCAGAGCCCGGAGAGCGGGTTCCTGCGCGCCTCTGCGGCCTCCTCGGCCTCCTCCGCCACCGGAACCGCATCGGGCGGCCGCGCGGCCCGCAGAAAGGCCGCCAAGCGGCGCGGCGGCCGCCACGGCGGGACCCGAGGGCCGGCGGGCGGGCCGGACACCTCCTCGGAGTCGTCGCCGCAGCGGCCGCTCTCCCGTGTCGAGGCCCGGCGTCAGGCGCGGCTGCGCAAGCCGGGCCCGGCCGTCGTCGCGAGCCGGGCGATCGGCGAGGTGTTCATCACCACCGGCGTGCTGATGCTGCTGTTCGTCACCTACCAGCTGTGGTGGACGAACGTCCGCGCCCATGCGCAGGCGGGCAGCGAGACACACCAGCTGCAGGACGACTGGGCCAGCGGCAAGCGGGCCCCCGGGGTGTTCGAGCCTGGGCAGGGCTTCGCCATCCTGCACATCCCGAAGCTGGACGTGCTGGCGCCGATCGCGGAGGGCGTCAGCAACAAGAAGGTGCTCGACAAGGGCATGGTCGGGCACTACGGCGAGGGTGCGCTGAAGACGGCGATGCCGGACGCGAAGACCGGCAACTTCGGACTGGCCGCGCACCGCAACACCCATGGTGAACCGTTCCGTTACATCAACCGGCTCACGCCGGGCGACGCGGTCGTGGTCGAGACGCAGGACACGTACTTCGTGTACAAGGTGACCTCGACGCTGCCGGTGACCCCGCCGTCCAACACCAGCGTGCTGAATCCGATCCCCAGGGGCTCCGGATTCACCGAGCCGGGCCGGTACATCACGCTCACCACCTGTACGCCGGAGTTCACCAGCAAGTACCGGTTGATCGTCTGGGGCAAGATGGTCGAGGAACGCCCGCGCAGCAAGGGCAAGCCGGACGCGCTCATCGAGTAAGGCAGAGGGAACAAGTGGCAGCGACCGCCGACGAGACCGAAGAGCACACCGACGCGTCCGACGCGGCCCAGGCCCCGCGCCGCCGCCCCGGCAGGATCGCGCTGGCGGTCAGCGTCTTCGGCGAACTCCTCATCACGGCGGGCGTGTTGCTGGGCCTGTTCGTCGTCTACTCGCTCTGGTGGACGAACGTGATAGCGGACCGCAAGGCGGACCGGGAGGCCGACAAGGTCCGCGACCACTGGGCCCAAGCCGCCGACTCCGGCCCCGGCGCGCTGGACACCAAGGACGGCATCGGCTTCCTGCACGTGCCGTCGATGCGCAACGGCGAGGTCCTGGTCGAGAAGGGCACGGGTACGGACGTC
Organism: Streptomyces sp. NPDC044064; assembly: GCF_056434245.1. NCBI lineage: Bacteria > Bacillati > Actinomycetota > Actinomycetes > Kitasatosporales > Streptomycetaceae > Streptomyces > Streptomyces sp. NPDC044064. The sequence goes on along the minus strand of NZ_JBWKFN010000004.1, from coordinate 225,435 downwards.
CTCAACGACGGCGTGGCCGGCTACTACACGGACCCGGCCAAGGCCATGCTGCCCATGACCGGCAAGAAGGGCAACTTCACCCTCGCCGCCCACCGGGACGGTCACGGCGCGAAGTTCCACAACATCGACAAGGTGGAGGAGGGCGACCCGATCGTCTTCGAGACGAAGGACGACTGGTACGTCTACAAGGTGTACTCGATCCTCCCCGAGACCTCGAAGTACAACGTCAAGGTCCTCTCCCAGATCCCCAAGGAGTCCGGCAGGAAGAAGCCGGGCCACTACATCACCCTGACGACGTGCACCCCGGTCTACACCTCCGAGTACCGCTACGTGGTGTGGGGCGAACTGGTCCGGGTCCAGAAGGTGGACAGCAAGCGGACACCGCCGGCGGAGCTGCGCTGAGGTGACTGCTCCAGAACCTTCAGCGGTTCGCAGGCGCTCCACTCTTCCAGCTCGCTTCGGTGGTCCTCCACCACGGATCCGAGCGTCTTGACGGTGACCTCGAAGTACGCCGCCACCATCGCCGTAGTCACAGCGTGCGATCGCAGCCCGCGCCGTACACGCGGATGGGCCCCCGCCGGGAAGTTCCGGCAGGGGCCCATTCACGTGTGTGCGGGGTGTCACCCGCTGGTGCCGCCGAAGATGTTCGTCCCGCCGTTGTTGCCGTTGCCGCCGCCCTGGTCCACCGTGATCAGGGTGACCGTGTCGCCCTGGTTGACCGTGGTGCCCGGTTGCGGGTTGGAGGCGACGACGATGGCGTTGTCGTCCTGGGAGCCCTGGACGGCGACCTGAAGGCCCGCCTGCTGGAGCATCTGCCGGGCGTCCTTCAGCTTCTGCTGCAGGACCTGCGGGACCTGCGTCTGCTGCTGGCCCTGCGCCTTGCCGACGTTGATCACCACGTTGGTGTTCTTGGAGACCTGCTCGCCCGCCTGCGGGTTGGTCGAGAGGACCTTGCCGTCATCGTCGGGGTTGTTCGTGGCGGTGTCGGTGCAGGTCGGCACCAGGCCGAGGTTCTGCAGCTCGGTCTTGGCGTCGTCGCAGGACTTGCCGACGAGGTCGCTGGGGATCGTGATCTTCTCCTCGGCCTTGGCGACCGTGAGGGTGATCGTGGAGCCCTTCTGCTTCTTCGTGCCGCCCGGGGGGTTCTCGTCGGTGACGACACCCGGGGTCTGCGAGGAGACCTCGACCTTCTTCTCGACCGTGAAGCCCTTGTCCTTCAGCTGGGACTCGGCGTCGTCGAACTGGATGCCGCGGACGTCCGGCACGGTGACCTTGGGGGCGCCCGTCGACACCACCAAGTTGATCGTGTCGCCCTTCTTGACGTCCGTACCGGCCTGGGGGTCCTGGGAGCAGACGTTGCCCTTCGGCTGGGCGTCGCAGGGCTTGAAAGTGGGCTTTGCCAGTTTCAGGTCCCGGTTGACGGCCATCTTCTGGGCGGTGGCGTAGCTGTTGCCGATGAAGTGCGGGGCTCCGAACGTCTCGTTCGTGTTCTTCTGGCTGAAGACCCACTTCCCGATCAGGATCGCGCCGATCAGGACCAGGACGGCCGCGACCACGAGGAGGATCGTGGAGGTGTTGTTCTTCTTCTGCTGACGGCGCCGGTCGGGGCGGTCGTCGTAGCCGAATCCGCCCTCGTCCGGGTTCATCGGCGGGAGCATGGTCGTCGCTCCCGCGTCGGCGCCGGGACGCAGTGCCGTCGTCGGCTGGTCGTCGGGGTAGCCGCCGTAGCCGACCGCGCCCATCGCGGCCGTCGCCGCGACCGGCTGGCCGTCGAGGCAGGCCTCGATGTCGGCGCGCATCTCGTCGGCGGACTGGTAGCGGTAGTCCGGGTCCTTGACCAGCGCCTTCAGGACGATGGCGTCCATCTCGGGGGTGATCTCGGGGTCGAAGACGCTCGGGGCCTGCGGCTCCTCGCGGACGTGCTGGTAGGCCACGGCCACCGGGGAGTCGCCCACGAAGGGCGGCCGCACCGTCAGCAGCTCGTACAGGAGACAGCCGGTCGAGTAGAGGTCCGACCGGGCGTCGACCTGCTCGCCCTTGGCCTGCTCCGGGGAGAGGTACTGCGCCGTACCGATGACCGCCGCGGTCTGGGTCATGGTCATGCCGGAGTCGCCCATGGCGCGGGCGATGCCGAAGTCCATCACCTTGACCTGGCCGTTGCGCGTCAGCATGACGTTCGCCGGCTTGATGTCACGGTGGACGATGCCGCTGCGGTGGGCGTACTCCAGGCCCTGGAGGATGCCGATGGTCATCTCCATCGCACGCTCGGGCAGGAGCTTGCGGCCGGAGTGGAGCAGCTCACGGAGCGTCGAGCCGTCGACGTACTCCATCACGATGTACGGGATCGAGACCCCGTCGATGTAGTCCTCGCCCGTGTCGTAGACCGCGACGATGGCGGGATGGTTGAGCGAGGCGGCCGACTGGGCCTCCCGGCGGAAGCGGGCCTGGAAGGACGGATCGCGCGCGAGGTCCGCGCGCAGCGTCTTCACCGCCACGGTGCGGCCGAGCCGGGTGTCATGCGCGAGGTAGACCTCCGCCATGCCACCACGGCCGAGCACCTGGCCCAGCTCGTACCGGCCGCCGAGGCGACGCGGCTCTTCCATAGCTACCTACCAGCCCTCTCCGTGGGTCTCGGCCGCGCACGTCCGTGTGCGGCCGAAGGCTGCCGTCCGGGCCTACCGTACCCGGCTCGCGTTGTGTGACCTGGCCAAGCCCGTAACCCGATACAGGACCGGTATCGCAACGTGCAACGATGTGAAGGGGACGTGTGCAGGGTCACTTCTGGGACTTGATGACCGCCTCCATGACGTTCTTCGCGATCGGGGCGGCCAGGCCGCCACCGGAGATGTCGTCGCGGTTGGCGTTCTCGTCCTCGACCACCACGGCCACGGCGACCGGCGAGCTGCCGTCGCTGAGCCTGGCGTAGGAGATGAACCACGCGTACGGGTTGGCGCTGTTCGCCACACCGTGCTGGGCGGTACCCGTCTTGCCACCGACGGTGACGCCGCCGCCGATCTGCGCCTTCTGGCCCGTGCCGCTCTTGACGACGGTCTCCATCATCGACTGCAGGATCTGCGCGTTCGTCGGCGACAGCGGGCGGCTCAGCTCCTTCGGCTCGGTCTTGGCGACCGGGTCGACGTTGGAGGACTGCAGCTCGTCGACCATGTACGGCTTCATCAGCTTGCCGTCGTTGGCGACGGCCGAGGCGACCATGGCCATCTGCAGCGGGGTGGCCGCGGTGTTGTACTGGCCGATGGAGGACAGGGCGGTCTGCGAGGAGTTCATGTTCTCGGAGAACACCGAGGCGTTGGCGCGGACCGGGGTGAACTGCTCGGAGTCGAAGCCGAACTTCTGGGCCTCGGCCAGCATCTTGTCGTTGCCGAGGTCGGCGCCGATCTTGCCGAAGACGGTGTTGCAGGAGACCCGCAGCGCCTCACGCATGTTCGCGTTCTTGCAGGGGATGTTCCCCTCGTTCTTCAGCTCGGTCGTGGTGCCCTTCATGATGTAGGGCAGCGGGGAGTCGGTGTTCTCGTCCGCCGACTTGTACAGCCCGTTCTCCAGCGCGGCCGCGGCCGTGACCACCTTGAAGGTGGAGCCCGGCGGGTAGGTCTCGCGCAGCGCCCGGTTCAGCATCGGGTCGGCCGGGTTGTTCTTCTTCTGGAGCTTGGTCCAGTTCTTGGAGTCCACGTCGGTGGAGTTGCCCGCGAAGGACGAGGGGTCGTACGACGGGTACGAGGCGAGCGCGAGGATCTTGCCGGTGGACGGGTCGAGGGCGACCACGGCGCCCTTGCCGCCCTGGTTCTTGAGGCCCTCGTACGCCTGCTTCTGCGCGGCCGCGTTCAGCGTGGTGACGACGTTGCCGCCCTGCTTCTGCTTGCCCGTGATCATGTCGAGGGTGTTGCGGAAGAAGAGCCGGTCGTCGTTGCCGGTGAGGATGCCGTCGTTGATCTTCTCCAGCTGGCTGCTGTCGAAGGCCTGCGAGGAGTAGCCGGTGACCGGGGCCCACATGGGCCCGTTCTTGTACGTGCGCTTGTACTTGAAGTCGCCGCTCTTGGACTCGACGGATCCGGTTATCGGGTCGCCGTCGACGATGATGTCGCCCCGCGGGTTCGCGTACCGCTCGATGGCGACCCGGCGGTTGTTCTTGTCGGTGCGCAGCGAGTCGGACTTGACGTACTGGAGCCAGTTGTCGCGGATCAGCAGGGCCATGACGAGGAGTCCGCAGAAGATCGCGATCCGGCGCAGGGGCTTGTTCATGACGGGCGGACCACCTGGGTCATCTCGGCGTCGGGGTTGGCCGCGGGCGTGGGCGCCGGCCGGCGGGCGGTGTCGCTGATGCGGATCAGGATGCCGATCAGCGCCCAGTTGGCGATCACGGAGGAACCGCCGTAGGCGAGGAACGGCATCGTCATACCGGTCAGCGGGATGAGACCCATCACACCGCCGGAGACGACGAACACCTGGAGGGCGAAGGCGCCGGACAGGCCGATCGCGAGCAGCTTGCCGAACGGGTCACGGGCGGCGAGGGCGGTGCGCACACCGCGCTCCACGATCAGGCCGTAGATCAGCAGGATCGCCATGATGCCTGCCAGGCCCAGCTCCTCGCCGAAGGTGGCGAGGATGAAGTCGGAGTTGGCGGCGAACCGGATCAGCTCGGAGTGGCCCTGGCCCCAGCCGGTGCCGAGGGTGCCGCCGGAACCGAACGCCCACAGGGCCTGCTGGAGCTGGTCGGAGTGGACTCCGGTGACGCCCGGGGTGCGGCTGAGCACGTACTCGTGCATCGGGTCGAGCCACGCCTGGACACGCACCTGGATGTGCGGCTCGAAGCTCGCCACGCCGACGGCGCCGACGGCGGACATCAGCAGACCGAAGACGATCCAGCTGGTCCGCTCGGTGGCGACGTACAGCATGATGACGAACATTCCGAAGAACAGCAGCGACGTACCGAGGTCGGTCTCGAAGACCAGGATGAGGATCGAGATCGCCCAGACGACGAGGATCGGGCCGAGGTCGCGGCCGCGCGGCAGGTACAGGCCCATGAAGCGGCGGCTGGCCAGGGCCAGCGCGTCCCGCTTGACCATCAGGTAGCCGGCGAAGAAGACCGCGAGCACGATCTTGGCGAACTCACCGGGCTGGATGGTGAAGCTGCCGACCTGGATCCAGATCTTGGCGCCGTAGACGTCGGCGCCGAGGCCCGGGACCAGCGGGAGCAGCAGCAGGAACAGCGAGGCCGCCATGGAGATGTACGTGTAGCGCTGCAGCGTGCGGTGGTCCTTGAGGAAGAACAGCACGGCGACGAAGAGCGCGATGCCCATCGCGGTGTAGATCAGCTGGTTGGTCGCCTTGCCGCCGGCCACGCCGATGCCCTGGAGCAGCTTGGACTGGTCCAGTCGCCAGATGGCGACCAGGCCGAGACCGTTGAGCAGGGTGGCCAGGGGCAGCAGCAGCGGGTCGGCGTACGGGGCGAACTTGCGTACGACGAAGTGGGCGATGCCAGCCAGCAGGCCGAGGCCCAGGCCGTAGGCCAGCAGGCCCGCGGGCACCTGGTCGTTGAGGGCCAGGCCCACGTTGGCGTAGGCGAACACCGGGATGGCCACGGCGAAGATCAGCAGGGCCAGTTCGGTGTTGCGGCGGCTCGGTGCGCCGATCGCGCCGATCGTGGACGTGTGGTGGGTCGACGAATTCGAAGTACTGCTCATCGTGTGACAGGGCCTCTCACGGCTTTACTGCTTGCCGCACTGATCGACGACCTTCTGCTCATCCTCGGAGAGGCTCGGGCCGGGGTTGGGCGTCGCGGTCGCGGTCGGGGTCGGGGACTTGGACGAGGGAGACTTCGTGGAGGCCGACGGGTTCGGCGTCGGTGATGCCTTGGACGTGAAAGCGGTACGGGTGGTTCCCGTGGTGCCTCCGGCCTGGCCCTGGCCCGTCTTGGCGTTCTTGTCGGTCTCCGCGGCCGTGCGTTCCGCCTGCTTCCGGCAGGCGGAGGCCTGCACGGCCAGTGCCTCGATCTTCGTCTGGGCCCGCTGCAGATCACCTGCGGCGATCGTGTTCTTGACCTGCTTCTGCTGGTAGGGCGGCAGGTACTTGAGTTCGATCTCGGGGTGGTCCTTCTCCACCTTCGAGAGCGACACCCAGGCCAGGTCCTGGCTGATGCCGCGGTACAGGGCCACGTGCTCGCCGCTGGTGCCGACGTAGTACTGCGTCTGCGTCCAGCGGTAGCCGCTGTAGAGGCCGCCGCCGATGACCGCGAGGGCCAGGCCGCCGTAGAGGGATCGCTTCAGCCACTTGCGGCCCTTGCGCGGCTTGACGAAGTCCTCGTCGCTGTAGTCGCCGAAGCTGCCGCTCGGGATGTAGCCGGTGTCGCCGGAGCCGGGCGGGCCGAACTCGCCGCCGCCCTGTCCGTGGCCCTGGCGGCCGAGGTGCGAGGCGCGGCCGGCCGGGGTCTGCATGATGCCGTTGTCGTGCAGGTGGTGCTGGTTCTCGGCGACGGCGCCGACCACGACCGGGGTGTCGGAGAGCTGCCCGGCGAGGGTGTCTCCGGTGTCCAGGTCGAGGACGTCGGCGACGATGACGGTGATGTTGTCGGGGCCGCCGCCGCGCAGTGCGAGCTGGATCAGCTCCTGCACGGTCTCCTGCGGGCCCTGGTAGCTGGCGAGGGTCTCCTCCATCGTCTGGTGGGAGACGACGCCGGACAGGCCGTCGGAGCAGATCAGGTAGCGGTCGCCGGCCCGGACCTCGCGGATCGACAGGTCGGGTTCGACGTGGTCGCCGCTGCCGAGGGCGCGCATCAGCAGGGAGCGCTGCGGGTGGGTGGTGGCCTCTTCCTCGGTGATACGGCCCTCGTCGACGAGCCGCTGCACCCAGGTGTGGTCCTGGGTGATCTGGGTCAGCACACCGTCGCGCAGCAGGTACGCCCGCGAGTCGCCCACGTGCACGAGACCGAGCCGCTGCCCGGTCCACAGCAGGGCGGTGAGGGTGGTGCCCATGCCCTCGAGCTGTTGGTCCTCCTCGACCATGGCGCGCAGCTGGTCGTTGGCGCGCTGCACGGCGGTACCGAGGGAGGTGAGGATGTCGGAGCCGGGCACGTCGTCGTCGAGCGTGACCAGGGTGGAGATGACCTCGGAGGAGGCGACCTCGCCGGCCGCCTGGCCGCCCATGCCGTCGGCGATGGCGAGCAGGCGCGGACCCGCGTAACCGGAGTCCTCGTTGCCCTCCCGGATCATGCCTTTGTGCGATCCGGCGGCGAAGCGCAGGGACAGGCTCATGCGCACCTCGCCAGTCGGCTCCGGGTACAGCCGGTCGTGTCGAGCCACACTGCCCACCCTCCGGTCGGGAGCGCGCCGGAGACCGGGGTGCGGCCTGCCGCTGCGTGCTCGCTCCGCTCGCTCATTGTCGTACTACTTCCGCAGCTCGATGACGGTTTTGCCGATGCGGATCGGCGCGCCCAGCGGGATCGGTGTGGGGGTCGTCAGCCGGGACCGGTCCAGGTAGGTGCCGTTGGTGGAGCCGAGATCCTCGACGATCCACTGGCCGTCGCGGTCCGGGTAGATCCTGGCATGGCGGCTGGAGGCGTAGTCGTCGTCCAGCACGATCGTGGAGTCGTGTGCCCGGCCCAGGCTGACGGTCTGGCCCTGCAGCGCGACGGTGGTGCCGGTCAGTGTGCCTTCGGTCACAACCAGTTTGCTGGGGGCGTTGCGGCCGCGCCGCCCGCCGCCGCCCTGCTGGGCGCGCTGCTGCGGCGGTGCGGGCTGCTGCCGGGCGGCCTGCTGCGGACGCGCGGCCTCCCTGCGCGCGCCGCGCTGGGTGACACGCGTACCGAACAGGTCGCTCCGGATGACCTGCACGGCCACGATCACGAACAGCCACAGTACGGCCAGGAAACCCAGCCGCATGACCGTGAGGGTCAGCTCTGACATTGCCCCCGCTTCACCCTTCGGCTTGCCGGTAAATGATGGTGGTGCTGCCCACGACGATCCGCGAGCCGTCGCGGAGCGTAGCGCGGGTGGTGTGTTGCCCGTCCACCACGATGCCGTTGGTGGAACCGAGGTCCTGGATCGTCGAGGGCGTTCCGGTCCGGATCTCGCAGTGCCGGCGGGAGACGCCGGGGTCGTCGATCCGCACGTCGGCGTCGGTGCTGCGGCCCATCACCAGCGTCGGGCGGGAGATCTGGTGGCGGTTGCCGTTGATCTCGATCCAGTAGCGGGTGCGCCCGCCGCTCGCCGGGGCGGCCGAGGGCCGCTGCGGGGCGGGCTGAGGGTAGCCGTAGCCGCCGGGGCGCCCGCCGGGCGGCGGCGCGGACGGCATCGGAGGCGCACCGGAGGGAGCGGCGGGCGGGTAGCCGGAGCCGGCCTGGCCGGGGCGGCCGGCCGGAGCCGAGGGGGCCGCGCCCTGCTGGCTGGCCGAGGAGGCGAGGGTGCGCGAGCGAACCCGGTAGAGCCCGGTGTCGAGGTCGTCCGCCTTCTCCAGGTTGACCTTGATCGGGCCCATGAAGGTGTAGCGCTGCTGCTTGGCGTAGTCGCGCACCATGCCGGCGAGCTCGTCGCCGAGCTGCCCGGAGTAGGGGCTGAGGCGCTCGAAGTCCGGCGCGCTCAGCTCCACGATGAAGTCGTTGGGGACCACGGTGCGGTCCCGGTTCCAGATGGTGGCGTTGTTGTCGCACTCGCGCTGGAGCGCACCGGCGATCTCCACCGGCTGGACCTCGGACTTGAAGACCTTGGCGAAGGTGCCGTTGACCAGACCTTCGAGGCGCTGCTCGAACTTCTTCAGGACTCCCATGGGGCACCTCCTCCGTCGCTGACGCTGCTTCCTTGCCCTGCTCTGTGCCGCTGTCCTGCCCGGTACTGCTTACTGATCGTATCTACGCGTCCGGCAATCAGCCGGTTCCCCGATCAGCTCCCCTTCGAACTCCTCCAGACAAGGATCGTAGAGGCGGGCACTGACCAGTGTCCCGCACCCTGCTGTGGTCCTGGTCCGTCTCCTGGGGAGATGCCGGTGACCGGTACGAGGTTGATACGTGAACAGGGACTCCCTGAAACGCGGCCGCGTGGCCGGTGCGCTGCGGGGTCCGGCGGCCGGGAAGGGATGTGAACCCACCCCGTACGACGTGCTAATGTTCTGCATGTCGGAAGGGGCCAGCCCGAAAGGGACGAAGCCGGAAGACACACCCAATGCGCGGGTGGCGGAATAGGCAGACGCGCTGGATTCAGGTTCCAGTGCCCGCAAGGGCGTGGGGGTTCAACTCCCCCCTCGCGCACAACGAGAAACCGATGAAACGGGTCTCTGCCGGTGACGGAAGTCACGGTAGGGGCCCTTTTCTCGTTGTGTCCGGGTTTGTGAGGGATCGCACAGTCGGAGAACGACGCAGCCCGCCCGTGAGCGATTTCACGGACGGGGCCAAGGGTTTTGCTGCGGATGATGTCGAGTTGTTACCGGGGTCGGCCCGGTTAGGCGGCGGGTGCGAGGTGGCCGGTCGGGGTCCAGATCTTCGGTTCTTTCGTCTGGCGGCGGTGGTGGGTGCGCCGTCGTGGGCGTTCGCCCCCGAGGGACAGCGTGTCCAGCCACTTCTTGATCTTCCGGCGGTTGGCGTGGGCCAGCTGGAAGGCGAGCAGGATCGTTTGGGCTGCGATGCCGCGGACGCGGCGGGAGCCGGCCGACTCGATGCCCTCGGCGAGGGGGTTCTTCGTGTAGCCGTTGTAGCCCTCGACGCTGTTGCGGAGCCGGAAGTAGACCTTCTGCCATTGCGTGCCGCCGTACTCCAGGGCCTGCCAGTGCTTGGCGCCGGTCTCGGGGCTGATGGTGATGGTGCGCCGGCGGCAGACCTTCAGGGGGCCGACCGGGCTGGGCTCCGGGTCGACCAGCGGGAGATGGATCCCGCGGCCCATGGTGCGGGGCTTGATGGGGCACTGGGCCTTGCCTGCCTCGGCGGGGCACATCATCCGCTGGTAGCCGTCGGCGTCGGCGTTCTCCTTGGGCATCAAGCGGTAGCTGCGGCGGGCCGCGACCAGCCGGACCCAGGTCTCCCGGTCGATGCGGTCGGCGTGGAGGTCGAGGGTGGCGTTGATGAGGGGTTGAGGCATGGAGGGGCGTACCAGCGGCCCTCGACGAGAATCGCTCCGTGGGTTCCGCCCTGACGGGCCAGTCCAGGTAGCGGCGACCCGGCAGCACAGGGCAGGCGTCCCCACAGCCCATCGTGATGACGATGTCGGCGGCCTCCTGCGCAGCAACGGGTTCAGGAGGTGCGCGACAGCAGCCCTGCTGTCTGATGGGCACCGAATCGACCTACACGGCGGGAAACGATCAGTTGGCGCCGGACTCGTGCGGCGCAGTGATCGTGCGGCGTTGGCTGTCCATCGACAGCCTGACCGTCGCCTAGTTCTCGGACTCACCCTCGGCCGACAACATCCCGGAGCCCGGAGACGTCCCCTCGGGGGACGGGAGCGCATCGGCGCGTTTGGTCGCCCTTCAGGGAGCTGTTGGTGTGGCGGTCGAGGCCGGCGTCTTTCCGGGCTGGGTGGGCTGTCCGGTGAAGACGACGAGGTGCCACGTCCCCTTGTCGCGGGTCACCGTGAAGGTGTCGTTCATGGGTTTGCCCGCCTTGTCGGTGGCGGAGAGATGGGCACTGCCGGTGTTGGGGCCCATGTCGTGGTTGATCTCGAGGTTGCTGATCTTCCATCCCCGTCCGCCCTTGTCGGCGAGGATCTTTGAGGCTTCTCGTCTCGACCAGGGCTCGTCCTTCACGCCGCCGATCCGGATGAGACCGGTCGTGCTGCGTGCGTTGAGAGCAGAGATGTAGTCAGTGACGGCCTGGCGCGCGCCGTCAGTCGGTGAGGCAGCAGGTTTGGCTTCACCCTTGTTTGACGAGCAGCCGGCGAGGGCCAGTAACGCGAGCGCGGCGACGGCGATGCGGCGACGGTTCATGGCAGGGTTCCTTCTTCTCCTGTGAGGGGTCGGCAGCCTGTCATGTGCGATGGGCGTACCACCAGGTGTTCGGGTGGTCGGAGACGAGCGTGTTCACGGGCTTGTTGTGCGTGTCGTAGGTGTGATACGTGAGGTAGGGAATGCCCCTGTACTTCTTGGTGACGAACATCGAGTGATCGATGACGTTGTTGCGGTTCCAGTCGGCCTGGAGAACATCCGAAGCGAGCAGGTCGTACACGTTGCGAAGTGCTTTCGTCCGCTTCGAGTGCTTGATCGCGAACCAGTACCAGTTCTCGGCTCCGCCCCAGGTGTACGAAGTCCAGAGACTGGTGGGTCCGTAGAACCAGTACTTGTTGCTTGTGCGCTGGATGATGGAGCCGCCCGCAGGCTTCCAGCCGCCGGCGAGCATGATCTGCGACAGGAAGTTCGTGCAGTCATTGCCGCCGTAGGTGCGGAAGGCGGAGTTGTGGTGCTTCCAGTGCTTGTCCGCGTAGGCGATCATCTTGTTGTAGCTGTACGCGGCTGTCGCCGCGGGTTTCACAGCTCCAGGGCCGGTTTCGGTGCCGGTATCGCCAGGCGGTGTGGTGCTGGAACCCTCACCCTTGGGGCCCTCGTCCTCGTCCGCGGTTCCACCCCCGTCCGTCGTCTCCGGCTCCACATCGACGTCGGAGACCTGTGTGGTCGGCGTGGGGCCGCCCTCGCTGTCGGCTTTGTCGGAGGCCAGGAGCCACGTGCCGTCGTCGGCCTGTTTGAACTTGACCGTATGCGGGACGGACAGCTCCTCGTATTCGGGAGCACCGTCCTCGACTTCCTTCTGCGTGAACGGAAAGTACAGACGGGTGTCTTCGGTGACTCGAAGCGTGGCCTGCTGACCGTCGACCGTGGAGTCGTCGACACTGACGTCGACCTGGGCCTTGGTGTAGGTGGTGCCGACCTTCTCGTACCGCTCCCTCTTGGCGGCCAGAGCGGACAGATCGTTCAGCGTCTGAGCCGACATGGCGGGCGTTGCCCTGATGCGGGCTGCGACACCCCGGAGAGTGGGCGGGCTGGTCGTGAGCATGTCGGCGCGCTGCTGAAGGTAGCCCTCGGCAAGCTGTGACAGTGACGACGTGGTGGCGTCCGCCGAGGAACTGGCGTCACTCGGGACGGCGCTCGCGGGTATGTCGACGAGTGCGAGTATCGCCGCCGTGCCGGCCGCGGCGAAGGCGAGTCTGCGCTGCGCGGGGCGCATGAGACCTCCTGATCATGAGCTGACTGGTCGTCGTCAGCCTGCATGGAAGGAGATCAGATCCGGGCGGAGCGTTCCCTTCTGGCTCTTTTCCTGCTAGGGAATGTCCGATTCCTCAGCTCGTGACGCTTCAGTCTCAACAGGTACCTGCTCAGCCGGTGAGGGACACTGCCCGACGCCCACGCGTCGCGCTGTTGACGATGTCCCGCCGGGCGGTCATGCCGTGGATCTCGCGGGCGCCGGACCGCCCGTTGGAGTTACCTCACACCCCCATTGGGGTGATGTTGAACCAGTCACGGATTGGCTGCTGGGGGAAGCTCATAGGCGCAGGTCACAGGCGCACTGACGGAGCGATGTGCGCCGTCGTGTCCGGGGATTTTGCGGGAACCGAGTGTTTAGCTAGACCTAAAGGTGGCATCCTTGAGGCAGCGGCAACATCCGCTGTCGTCATATGAGTTGGGGGTCATGCCGTGAGCTTCTTCGCTCGCAGTGAGAGTAGCGCCGAATTAGCCGGCGCTCAGTTGGCGCGGCAGGCAACAGCTTCCCTCGCGGGCTTGTTGGCAGGGCTGGGAAAGACGCGTTCGGATCTCGCCAAGGCCATGGGTGTCAGCCCTGGTCGGGTCAGTCAGATCATGTCGGGTGACGCAAATCTGACGGTGCGTACGTTGGCTGCGGCAGCGGAAGCGCTGGGCGCTGACGTCGAGATCAGGTTTTCTCCCCGCCGCCCACACACCGTAGAGGGGCAGTCCGCGAGCAGCGGAGAGTCCTCGCCTTTGCGTGGAAGTGGCATCCCTACGCATCGATGACCCTGTCAGGCTGCCGACCAGGGACTTGCGAGTTTCTGGTGAGGCCGACTGCCGCGACTAGGGACGGTTGCGGCGGAGGCTGAATCCTCGCCGTTGCTGAGGCAGCGCGGAACTGTGGAAGGCATCGTTGGACAGTGCCTTGGAGCGCAGTGCCTCGAGGTCGGCATGTTCCGTCCGGCGGCCATGCACGTAGGCGTACAGCAACAGGTCTCCGCAGCGGTTGCTGGCTTCACCGAAAGCACTGCGGCACTGATAGACCTCTTCCTCGGTCGGCTCCCGCATCCAGGCGATGTGGATTTCACGGCGGGCCTCATCCGTCTTCGTCTGCACCTCAAGCGCGTTGATCATGGCTTTGTCGGCAGCGTCGAAGAGGTTGGTGACCGCTTTGGCGAGTGGGGGATGCCGGTCCACCAGGTAGTTCTTGAGTTCGTGTACGAACACACGGAGCTGCGTTGACTTCTCGAAGCCGTCCATGAACTGGTCACACCAGCGGCGAGCATCCAGCCGCATGCGGTACTCGAGTCGTTCCCTGAACCAGGCAATGCCCAGTGTCATGAACTTGACGTAGGGCTGAGTCGTGTCGTCCTGCCTCTTGCGCGGCATGGTCGTGATCCCGGTGGCCAGGCCTGCGGCGATCGGAGGCAGCTTCGCCAGGTGCGGAAGCGCCAGCCCGGCGGCGATCCCGACTGCGCCGGTCAAAGCGAGAACCAGGAGCGTCAGTCCGGTGGATCTCCAGCTGCCCAGCAGCCGGCCCTTGCCAGCGGAATGGCGGGCTAAGCCGATCCACGCAACGCCGGCGCTGAGGGCGGCCGGTAACGCGTAACCGGCGAGCCAGCTGTGGTGGTACCAGGTCATGAACGGCCCCAAGTCGCGCATGGACAGGTAGGACCGTCGCAGGCGAGCAGAGGGGCGAACTGGGCTCCCCCTCGGCGTGTGCGCCCAGCCCCCACGCTGCAGGCCTACAGGGAGAGGGCTGCCGCGAGTACCGCAGATGATGTCACCCGCAGTTGCCCTGCGGCGTTACTTTGAGCAACAAGTGACCACCGGCTGCGGTGATCCAGCCACTTTGTGCCTCGCAACGGCCGGGGCCCTCGCCCGGCACCTCGGCGGGAACCCGCCACCGCCGCAACTTGAGGCCGGGATACCTGGACTGGCTCGACGACCTGGCCCACCCCGGATCCAGCCTCGGTCCGGAGTATCCCCGCAACCGTCACGGAAGAGTCCCTGGCCTGGGGCATGGGAAAAACCACTCGGCAGTGCGGGAAACGATCTGAGTAAGCTGCAGGTAGGCCCTGACCAGCGCATTTCGTCGGTTCCCCAAAACGAGAAACCGATGAAACGGGTCTCTGCCGGTGACGGAAGTCACCGCAGGGGCCCGTTTCTCGTTGTGTCCGGGTTTGTGAGGGATGGCACAGTCTGGAGATCGCCGCGGCCCGCCCCGCCGGTGAGTTATTTCACGGACGGGGCCAAGGGTTCTGCCGCGGGTGATGCCGTGTTGTTACCGAGGCCGGCCCGGCCGGGCGGCAGGTGTGCCGTTCTGGTCCGCGTGGATCACGCACCGGCTCGGCGCGGATGGCCGCCCTTCAGGAGGCAGCCGGGGTGGCGGTCGAGGCCGGTGTCCTGCCGGGCGCGGTGGGCCGTCCGGTGAAGACGACGAGGTGCCACGTCCCCTTGTCGCGGGTCACCGTGAAGGTGTCGTTCATGGGTTTGCCTGCCTTGTCCGTGGCGGCGAGATGGGCACTGCCGGTGTCGGGGCCCATGGCGTGGTTGATCTCGAGATCGCTGATCTTCCATCATCGTCCGCCCTTGTCGGCGAGGATCTTCGCTGCTTCCCGTCGCGACCAGGGCTCGTCCTTCAGCGGGTTTGGCTTCGTCTTTGTCCGACGAGCAGCCGGACAGGGCCAGTGACGCGAGCGCGGCGACGGCGGTGGGGCGACGGTTCACGGCAGGGCTCCTTCTTTGACGTCGTACGGTCAGACGGCGAGCAGACTCCGGCGGTACCACCCCGCCGACTCGGCGAAGTCGGTCTCGAAGTCCGGGCCGGGGGTCAGACGCAGATCGCGCCAGAGCGGGGCACCGTCGAACCAGTGGTCGGTCCGCAGCATGTCGAGCGCGTGCGCCAACCGCGTGTCCGCCGCCAGGTGCGTCCGCGCACGGGACACCGACAGATCTTGTCGCGGCCAGGGGAGCGAGGCACACGCGGCAACCGCGCGCAGCAGCGTCGCCGCGCGGACCGGCACCGGGTGAGTCGCGTGGTACGTCATGGACTTGAGGTCGGCCGCGGGCGCGAGACCGGCACCGACCACGAGGCGGGCCAGGTCCCGCGCGGAAACCAGCGAGATCCTGGAGGTCCAGCCCTCGACGCTGCCGGGCAGCGCGCGCAGGAGCCGGGCGAGAGCCGGGACGACCCACATGTCCCCCGGGCCGTGGACCAGATGCGGACGCAGGACGGTCCCGCCGGCTTCGAGAACGGCGTCCTCGGCCGCGGCCCGGCTCATCGACGTGGGTGAACCCGGGTTCCGGACGAGCTGCCCGGGTGCGGCGTCCCGGAAGGTGCCGCGGCCGTAGACGGACGCCGTGCTGACATACACGATGCGGGACACCCCGGAGCGGCAGGCTTCGGCGACCAGGTTTCTCGTTCCCCGGGCGTTGACGGACTCGTTGCTGTCGGCTGCCGTGCCGATGTACGACGCGCAGTGCAGCACGACGTCCACCCCCTCGCACACGCCTCGCAGCGAGCCCGGGTCGGTGAGATCGGCGGGCACGATGCGATGCCCGGTCCCGGCGGCGGGCACCGGACGACTGTGCGACAGCAGGGTGAGGGCCACGCCCTGTCGCGCGGCCTCCTGGACCACATGGCCGCCGACGAAGCCCGCGGCGCCGGTGATCAGAACGGTACGCACGTTGAGACTCTCCGGATGACGTGTGGGGATCAGACGATCGGACGCCGCAGGGTCAGGTCCGCGGTGAAGACCTGCTCCCCCTGCTGAGTTCCGGTCACCTGCACCCGGAGGTCTCCTGCCGCGTCGGGGTCGTCGGCACGGGCCTCGATCCAGCACGGGACGTCGAGTTCGGCGTAGCGCGTGAACTCGGTTCGCAGACCCAGGAGAAGGGCGCTGGGCTGCCCTGTCGCAGCACGGGCGGCCTGTCGGGCGGCCTCGATCAGGACCATGCCGGGGACATGGTCCACCGGGTGGTCGAAGAAGCCCGCGTGCCCGGTGTCGACGCGGAGTTCCCACCGGGGTTCGCCGGGCTCGGCAGGAGCGGCGAGTACGACGTGCCCGGGGTTGCTGTGACCCACCTCGGCCGGGTCGACCGGTGCCGGAAGGACATGGCCGGTGGCGGTGGGGCGCCCGTCGCGCAGCCGTCGGTAGGCGGCGGGGCTGGTGCAGCTGAAGCCGGCGCCACCGGTGGCTATGGTCAGCCCGTCACGCCGGACGGAGACCTCGTAGCGCATGCCGGCGATGGTTCTGCCCCTGCGGACGATGTCGTGGCACACCGTGTGCAGTTCGACGTCGGTCGGGGCGGAGCCGACCTCGAACGCCGAAGCGGTGGCGGTGAAGAACATGTCCCGCATCAGGAACTGGTGGCCGAACGGGACTCCGTACTCGGCGTGGGCCAGCAGGCTTCCGGTCTGGCGGATCGACTCGACCATCAGCAGCTGATCCTGGTGGCCGCCCACCGGGGCGAAGAGGGCGTGACTGCGCGGCCACTGCGCCCGGACCACGAAGGGGTCGGAAGCGCCGTCCGAGGCCGTCGGGCCGGAACTCCAGCCGGTGAGGAACACCTCTGCCACGGAGGCGCGGTGGACGTACTCGCGGGGGACGGTGGTGGTGAGAAGAGGGCCTGCAACCGGACTGCGATCGATCATGGTTGTCTGGGCCGTGGTCGTCATGCGGCACTCCTGCTCTGCTCGAGGACAGGGGCCAGCCGGACGTGCGCCCATCCCCCCCGTCCCCCAACGGCAGGCGCACACCTCGAACATACAGACAGGTCGGCTTGATTTTAAAGTAAAAGATCTACAAAGTTGGGCGGATCTGTCCCGTTAACATGCCCGTCACACCCGTCTTACGCATCCGTCACATGTGAACTGGGCCTGCTGGAAGGGGCTTTGGGATGGAATATTCGTATCCTTCGGCGCAAAGACCTCATATGACGGCCCCTTGCCGCGTCGCTCCCTCGGGTGCACGGCTCACTCAATCACGTTGACATCCAGACAACCCTGCCTGGTACGGTTGGCGCTCAAAAGTTCGAAGGTTGCGCCCTTGGGGGAAGGAGCGTGCTGTGAATCGGCAGGTCATGGATCTGGCGAGACAACACAGAGGGGGAGGGCAGTCGCCGGCGGACGGGCGGGCACTGCAGATTCTCGTCGTCGAGAACGACGCCCTGGCCGCTGAAGGCCTGGCGCAGGAGCTGCGCAGACACGGATATCTGGCGAGCAGCGTGTCCACAGGTGCGGAGGCTTTGCAGGCCTACGGCGGTGTCGACATGGTCCTGCTGGACCTCGACCTCCCCGATCTGGACGGCCTGGAAGTGTGCCGCCGGATACGGGTGGCCGGCAATGTGCCGATCATTTCGATGACCGTGCGCGAAGCCGAACTCGATTGCGTTCTCGGGCTGCAGGCCGGCGCCGACGACTACATCGTCAAGCCTTATGGCTTGCGGGAGCTGCTCGCCCGGATGGAAGCGGTGTTGCGCCGCGTCCGGCCTCAGTCGTCAATGACCAAGATCATAACACACGGGCCGCTGCGAATCGACGCCGGTGCGCGCGAACTCCTGCTGGAGGGACGGCGGGTGGACCTCACCCCCAAGGAGTTCGACCTGCTGTACCAGCTCGCCTCGCAGCCGGGCACCACGCTCTCCCGCCGTCAATTGCTGAGCCAGGTGTGGGACGACGAGTGGTCGCACCGCGGCCGCACCATCGACACGCACGTCAGCAGTCTCCGGAGCAAGCTCGGATCGAGCCGTTGGATAGTGACGGTGCGCGGCGTCGGTTTTCGGATCGGACATGTGTGAATCAAGACATGTATGAACCAATAGGACTCCGGGCCCATGGGGACGCCGCATCGGTGGAAATATAGAGCAGGCAAGTTTGTATGTTTTCGAGCCTGAGATGTGAGGATCCGACGATGGCCCGACAGGAGCGAGGCATCAGGTCGAAACGCTCAATCCTGGAGGCCGCAGCCGCTGTGTTCGGCGAGCGCGGATACGACGCGGCGAGCACGAACGAGATCCTCGCCAGAGCCGGTCTCACCCGCGGTGCGCTGTATCACCACTTCCCCTCGAAGGAGTCGATCGCGGCAGCAGTGCTGGAGGCGCAGGGCGAGGCCTTGGTGGTGCCGGACCAGCCGGTGAAGCTGCAGGCCATCATCGACCTCACCCTGGCGTTCTCGGTCCGGCTGCAGACGGACATGGTGCTGCGGGCCAGTGTGCGGCTGGCCGTCGAACAGTCGTCCTTCTCGACCTCGGCACAGGCTCCCTACAACCAGTCGATCACTTTGGTGGAGGACCTCCTGCGGCAGGCCGAGAAGCAGGGCGAGCTGCTGCCGGGGGCCGATCTGGCGGAGGTCGCCTCGACGGTCGTCGCCGCTTTCACCGGCATGCAGGTGATGTCGGAGGCCTTCAGCGGCCGGCAGGACCTGCCCGCCCGGATCTCCACACTGTGGCGACTGCTCCTGCCCGGAATCGCCGCGCCGGGCATGCTGCCGCGTCTGCGTACCAGTTGTCCGCCCGAGCCGGAGAACCCGACGGGTGCTTCCGGCGAGGCGGCACCTGCATGACGGATGTGCCCGGGGTGCAGAGGCGGTCCGGGCCCGGAGTCACGAGGGAAGGAGAGCCGCCGTGTGCTCCTTTCCGACGGCCCGTTCGAACTGCTCGATGAGCGAGGCGATGCGCTCTTCGTCGCGCCGGTAGTGGGTCCACTTCCCGACGCGCGTGGAGCGCACGAGACCCGCACGTTCGAGCACCGCCATATAGGCGGAGACGGTGGACTGCGCGAGTCCCGTCCTGGCCTGGATGTGGCTGACGCAGACACCGACCGCGCGCGGATCCGTGACAGCGGGATCGACCGGGAAGTGCGCTTCCGGTTCACGCAGCCACTGAAGCACCTGGAACCGCACGGGGTTGGCGAGCGCCTTGAGGGGTTCGAGCAGGGCGGCGAGGTCGCCTGTCACGGGCAGGTCGTTTGTCGTCATGGGCCTTCCGGTGCTGGCGCGGAGCCGACTTGGTCACATCGACGATAATCGATGCGTTGTGCCTTCGCGAGTTGCGGGCGGTTCCCCCCGGCGTTGGCCGGAGGGGATTCGGTATCGGCATCACGAAACTCGGCAAACGGTCGACGCCGTGTTCAGTAGTCGCAAAAAGAATTTGGGGTCGAGAGCCCAGCGGGCTCTCGACCCCCTTTTTTTGTTTTGCCGAGGTTTGACCTCCGCGCCCTGTTGTGCAGCGTCTTTTAAGTTCTCTGACATTTCCTTGCAGAGGCTCACAGAGACTTGAAAGAAGCCTGTGGAGGCTTGAAGAAGCCTGTATCGGAATGTGTTGAATCGGGTTCGGGCGGGCGGAAATAATTCATTTCACACTCGCGAATGAGAATTCCCCGCGCCCAAAGACGAGCGTGTGATGTTGCCGCCCAGAAGACCCGAGAGGCGATGCTTGTGTCCCGCTCTCCGTCCCTTGCTCCTTCCTCCGTCCACCCCGCACCGGCCACTGCCGCACGACCCGCGCTCGTCGAGGACGTCCTCAGCACCAAGGACCGCACACGCGTGGCCGGGTTCTTCCCCGGTCTGGGCAGCCGGGCCTTCTACCGGGGTCTCGGCCGGCAGCTCCTCGACTCCGGCATCCCCGAGGTCACCGACATCTACCGCGAAGCCGCCCGTGCCCTCGGATTTCCGGCCCGTCCCGACCTGCTTCTCCTGGACCCCGAGAACCTTCCCGAGGGCAAGATGGAGCGCCAGGGCTTCATCGGGGCGTCCTTGCTGGTGCACAGCCTCGCCCTGGACGCCTACCTCCGCGACCGGATCGCGAGGAACGGCGTCCCGGTCGACTTCGTCGCCTACACCGGCGAGAGTTTCGGCGTCCTGACGGCCGCGGTGGCGAGCGGCTCCCTCTCCGTCTTCGACGGCGTCAAGATCGCCCAGGTCTTCACGCCGCTGATGCTCCAGGCCGCCGGCGCGCAGAGCACGGACGAGGCCTTCGCCCGCAGCGTCGCCTCCTATCTGGACGAGTCCGTCCGGCAGAAGCCCCTGGTCGGGGAGCCGTACCACGTGGTCGCCGTGAAGGCGCAGAACCCGGACGCCCTCGCGGTGGTCCTGGACGCGATGCGAGCGGCCTTCCCGCTCACGGACGTCGAGCTGCACAAGACCTACGCGCCGACGCAGGCGAACCTCTACGTCCGCTCCGGAGCCAAGCCCGAGTTCGACGCGTTCGCCGCTTCCTTCACGGACGCGACGACCTGGGAACTGAAGGAACCGACCGTCTTCCTCGCCCACTCCGCGCGGATGCGTCCCGCCCGGGAGGCCCTGGAGAAGTTCTTCGGCACCCACCGGATCCACTTCGACAGCCCCCGCGTCCCGGTGGTGTCGAACCACGACATGTCACTCCTGACCACCGCGTCCGCCGTCCGCGAAGGAGTCCTGGCCATGACGGACCGGGTCATGGCCTCTCGCGACACCTGCGAGAGCCTGAACGGCCTCGACGTGGACATGGTGATGGAGCTGGGGCTGGGGGCGAAGTCCGTCAGACTGCTGCAGGACAACGATGTGGCCACCCCCCTCATGGCCTACACGGGAAGCCATGAGGACACCGCCAGGTTCCTGTGCGCCGTCAACGTGGTGAGTGCCCTGATGTCCCGGCTGGAGCAGCTCTACAGCTCGGGGGAGGAGCTGACACGCGAGGACTACCACCTCCTGCACGAGCTGTTCCGCCTCGCCGCCGAGAACGACTTCTGCGACGACTACTTCTCCCGCACCCTCGGGCGCGTCATCACCGCGGAGATGGTGCGCCCCGGCCGGGAGGGGGCGCCCACGTTCTACCGGTTCCTGGAGATCTTCCAGCACACCCGCAGTCACCGTGAGCACATCGCCGTCGACCAGGGCGAACTCGTCATCAGGGCGAGGACGAAGAAGAGGATCACCGCGGGGGACTCCGCGCTGCTGGGCAAGGCCTACGTGGAACTCACCGTGCGGGACGCGGCCGGCGACATGCGCGCCCGGACACTGCACACCACACGTCCGGAGGTCGTCGTCTTCCACTTCGGCGGACCGTCCGACCACGACGACGAGGCGCCGGCCCGCAGGATCCGGACGCTGCTGGACACCGGGATCACGGCGCACGAGATCCGCGACCGGATGCTCGCAGGCCTGCACCCGGACGGTGACATCCACCCGGCGGGACAGCGCATCGTCTACCAGTACCTGCTGTTCAACGCCCTCGCCCAGCACCGGCCCGCCCTGCTCGCGCAGAGCGACCACTACCTCGCGGGCGCCGACGTCCCGGGCTGGCTGGCGGCCCTGGCCGTCTCCGGAGCCGTCTCCCTGGCCGACGCGGTCACCCTGAGCACCGAGCAGGCGCGCGGGGACGTGACGGAGCGGATCCTGAACGGCCTCACCGCCGCCGGGACCCCCCTCGTCTCCCCCGAGGGCGTGCCGATCCAGTCCCGCAAGGACCTGGAGGACGCCACCCGCGCGGTGCTCCGGGACGGTGCCCTCGACACCGGGGTACGGCTGATCCATCTCAACGGCAACTGCCAGATCGTCGCCCTCGGCTCGGAGCCGGCCGCCACCGACGTCGACACCGGACCGTACGCCACCCATGTCGTCGCCGTCACCGAGCCGGCCGAGGTCTGGAAGAAGCGTGCCAACCTCGCCCTCGACGAGTTCGAGTACGCCTGTGTCCTCGCCCTGACCGAGGAGAACGAACGCGTCCTGGCCAACGCACGCAGCCGCCGGGTCCTCTCCAGCACGGTCTACGCCTACATCAACAGCTACGAGACGATCGTCGGCTTCGGTCAGGGCGGAAGCGAGTCCATGACCGTCTTCGTCCAGAAGGAGGGCGAGGAGCACGTCACGGTCCGCAAGGTCCTGAGCGAGTCACTGACGACCGCGCGCTGGAACCCGGAGGGGGCCGGCGTGATGCTCCCGCCGTTCACCAAGGCGAGGAAGCAGGCCGAGTTCCTGCTGTCCCTGCCCGAACCGGTGCGCGGCTACTTCCCCGAGGTCTTCTCCGTCCTGGAGCGAGAGGCCCCCGTCCCGTCCCATCTGCGGTCCGGCGACCGCACGGTCGACCGGGAAGTCATCTACGAGATGAGCTACGTCGCGGGCGAGGAAGTCAGCCGATACGTCGAGAAGCACACCCCGCCGCCCGCCGTGGTGGCCCGGCTCTACGAGCAGATCATCCGGGTGCTGAACAACGAGGTGCACAGCATCGGCCGCGTGCCGGCACCGGGCGAGACGCTCAACACCTCGTACTTCAGGAAGATCGAGGACCGCCTGGATCTGTGCCGCCGTACGGCACCGCACACCTTCGGCGCGCATCTCCTCGACACCGAGCGGATCCTCGTCGACGGCGTCTCCTACCTGAACCACTCCGCTCTGCTGAAGAGGTTCCGTGAGACGCCGGAGTTCGCGGCGGTCCTCGAACCGGCCTTCCACTCCCTCGTCATGGGCGACACGAACACCGAGAACATCAAGATCACCGACAGTGAGCCGCTGCGGCACGCCCAGCGACTGATCGAAGCCGGGGCACCGCAGGAGGACATCGACGCGGCACTGGCGGCCATCACCCCCGCCGCGCTGGGGATCAGGTTCCTCGACCCCCGGGCCATCGGCTTCAAGAGCGACGGCAGGGACACCCGCGACGACGCGATGTACGACAACAAGCCGTGGCACAACTCCATCGGCCACTACGACGAGATCCACTTCGAGCAGTTCACGATGAGCGTCGACGTCGGCGAGGGCAGGATCCCCAGCGTCGACATCGCGTTCCTGAACGGCAACCCGTACCAGAAGGCGTACCGGGTACGGGACGTGATCGCGCGTGGCGGCAGCGTCGACACCGAGGCGCCCCAGGGCATGGAGGACCACTTCGCCCCCGTCATGACAGCCGCGCTGGGGCTGGACGACCCCGCGTCGCCCTACCTGCGGGACGACCCGTACTGGCTGATCCGGTTCGTGTTCATGATGGGCCAGCACTTCACGGCGATGCCCCCCTTCCATTTCCAGAAGGAACTGGACGGCACCTTCGTGGACACCTACCGGACCCAGCGCCGCCCGGTCGCCATCTACTGCGAGGGCATCAAGTGGCTGAACTGGGCCCTGCAGATGCTGGAAGGAAGCAGGACCGAGTTCCTGGGCCTCGCGGTGCCGCGGCCGCCTTATCTGAACGGCTGAGGACACGCCTTCCGGGAGGGCCCCCGCTCGTACGGCCCGACCGGTCCCGGACCGGCTCTCCCCTCGGCCTCAACTCTCTTGCAGGGAGCCCCCTACGGCGTGGGCTCCCACCCGTACGACCGTCCCCGGAGGAATGAATTCATGAACCCCGTCCCGCGCTCGCTTCCCATCTCCGGGCTGAGCGACATGTCCAATGAATCGCGGATGATCGCGACCCCGTGGAGCCGGATGCTCCGCGGTATCGGCCTCGGCCAGTACCCCATCGCCTATGACCCGGCTGTCGCCGGACACATCCGCGACACCTTCGACAACCTGGCGAAGAAGGTGGCGCCGTCCGACGGCTACACCCTGTTCTGCCGCGAAATGGCGGACTTCACGCTGAAGGCCGCCGATCCCGGCCGCGACCGCGCCTGGATGGAACCGGCCGTCGGGCCGCTGCTGGAAGCCGTCCGAGCCGTGCCCAACCCCTACTATCGGGCCACGGCCGGCAGCATTCTCATGGACGCCTTCGCCAAGCTCGAACTCGACCTGTCGCTGCTGGTCAACGACGATGTGGACTTCCCCGCCGAAGTGCTCGGCATGCTCGACGAGATCGCTCCGGACCAGATCCCGGACGACAACCAGGGGCGGCACGGAGAGTACGAGCGGGTGTCCGCCTGCTGCACGGTCTTCCTCGCCATGGGACAGCTGGGTCTGCGGGACCGCCTGGTCACCGCTGAGCGGAACCACATCATCGAGGCGCTGAACCTGCTGGAGCACTTCCCCATCCCCTACTTCTGCGGGCGAGTGGGCGGAATGCTGATGTCCGTGATCGCGCTGCTCGGCTACACCGAGTACATCTTCGACGGCGACCGCGACTACATGGCGGAGGTCCTCGAGTACCTGACGCGGGCCGACGAGGTGGGGAACTGGCCGGCCTTCCCCAACCCCATGCCGATCCCGTGGCTGAAGGTCTACCCGCTGCTGACGATGCTCAACGCCGTCGCCATGTGCGGCAGGGCGGAGCATCTGACACGGCCGATCGACGCCCTGGCCGAGGCCAGGAACCTGATGGGCCGGATCCCCTGGACCACCCGCGTCCACATGTCGCAGTACTACGTCATGGCCTTGCACAACCTGGGGCGCCTGAAGGAGGAGCTGCCCGACCTGGACACCTTCATGGAGGACGTCGCGGCGGTCCTGGACATCGTCGACCCCGGCGAGAACTTCTCACCCAGGGGCAACGCCTATCCCTACATCATCGAGCTGTCGATGATGACCGGCCGGATGGATCTGATTCCGGACGAGGCGCTGGTGCGCATGGCCGACTCGTTCCCCGATCTGGACCGCACCGGCGACTGGGAGAACCGCATCGACGACAACCGGGCGAACCGCGCGTTCCCGGTCAGCTACGTACTCAACATTCTCGGAGAGATCGGTGCCGCGGAGCTGATGTTCGCTCCCCGGGACCGCTACGACGGCAGCTCGGCCATCGCCTGGTTCGTCGACAACCTGTCCGAAGACGCCGAGGAAGAGGGCGATCGGATCTCGATGATCGACCATGCCCTGGTCAGCTACGCCCTGCGGATGCGCGGTGCCGACGCGGGGGAGACCGAGCTGTTCGAGAAGTTCGTGTTCCCCTTCTCGGCGTGAACTCGCAGTTCCACCAAGGGCTGTGACTGAGCCTCGCGCCGCAGGCGCAGGTGGCTCAGCCGGCTGACGCGGTGCCGTTCGCGGCGGTCGCCCCCGTCCCGCCCCTCCTGGATGGAGGGATGGGACGGGGGTCCTTTTTGTTGTCCAGGCGGCGGTTCTCCGACGGCGGCGAGGCGTCCATCGGCGTGAGCGCGGCGGGGACGGTGGAGCGCGAGCGAGCACGGGCAGGCGTGGAAGCTCTCGAAGGCGTGCGCAGAGGCGTGCGCGGTCCAGGCGGCGGGGACGCCGGCCACCCCGAGGAGGGACGCGGGCCGGTTCGGGGACGACCCGGCCGAGGACCCCGGTGGTGCGTTCGAGGAAGACCGCCGATCCGCCGGTGGTGGCGCATGCCAGGTGGAGGCCGACCAGCAGGGCCCGGACCGGGACGCGGCGCCTTCGCCCGGGGCTCGTGGCATCGGGCGGCCGTGCCCGCGCCCGCGACGAACACGACGGCCCCCCCGCCGGCCGCACATCGTCTCTCCCCCCGGCACCTGCGCGGCCCCGCCTGCGGTCGGGATCGCCTCGGCCGACAGCGCGTGGAGGATCCGGGCATCCGGGCCCTCCGGAGAGCTCCGGGTTCCTCTTGTTCATCCGCGTACCGGACCGCGGCGCGCGACGGCCACCGGTGGAAGGTGATCACCGGTGGCGCGGACCGTTCGTCGGGGGAACGGCTGGTCGTGCGGGTTCGGGCCGGGCCCGGCATACCCGTGCCGGGACGCGGTGCGTCCCGGCGTCGAGTACCTGGAGGTTCGTACTGCCCTCCGTGTCACTGAGTTGCTGCGTTACTGCGCGGTCGCCCGGTCGCTGCGCAGGAACAGGGCGCTGGTGAGGAGACCGAGGAGCACGATGGCGGCGTTCACCCCGATCGCGACCTTCAGACCGCCGAGCATGGCCGAGGTTCCGGTGCCGACCATGGCAGCGGTGACGACGGCGCTCATGATCGGCGTGCCCATCGTGATGCCGACCTGCTGGGTCATGGTGGCGAGGCCGGTGGCCAGGCCCTGCTCGTGGTCGGCGAGCCCCGAGGTGGCGGTGACCATGAAGCCCACGATGACGAGCATGTTGCCGACACCGCCGATGAAGCTGGCGACCAGCATCAGCCACATCCACGAGCGGTCGTCGCCGAGGCCGAGCAGGGCCGCGGTGAACACGGTCTGCAGGATGCCGCCCACGATCAGCGTCTGCTTGCTGCCGATCTTCCCGATGACCTTCGGGGCCGTGATGCCGCCGGTGACCGTTCCCAGGCCGAGAACGCCGAAGGACAGGCCGGCGGTGAGCGCGGAGAAGCCGAGGACGTCCTGCAGGTAGAGGGTCAGCGGGAAGACCAGGGAGCACTCCGTGAGGAACGCGATCAGACCGGCGACGTTGCCCCAGGCCACCGACCGCTTGCGCAGCACACTGAGCGGCACCAGCGGAGCGGACACCTTGCTCTCGACGGCGTAGAACACCACCAGCAGCACCACGCCCGCCGCCAGCGACAGCAGGGTCTCCGCCGAGCCCCAGCCCTTCTCGCCGGCCTGGGTGAGCCCGAAGATGATGGCCAGCAGGCCGAGCGTGACGCAGATGGCGCCGGGCAGGTCCAGCTTGGGGCGCTCGTCGGGCCGGGACTCCTTGATCACCGTCGGGGCGATGAACAGCACGGCGATGGCGACGGGCACGTTGATGAAGAACGCCCAGCGCCACGACAGCAGGTCGGTCAGCACGCCGCCGAGGATGGCGCCGGTGGTGAATCCGCTGGACATCAGTGCCCCGTTGAGGCCGAGCGCCTTCTGGCGCAGCGGGCCCTCCGGGAACGAGGTGGTCATCAGCGACAGCGCGGCAGGGGTCACGGCCGCGGTGGCCAGTCCCTGGAAGACGCGGGCCGTGATCAGCATCTCCGGGTTCTGCGCCAGCCCGCCCATGAGCGAGGCCGCGCCCAGGACGACGAGGCCGCCGAGGAACAGCCGGCGGCGGCCGAACAGGTCCGCGACCCGGCCGAAGAGCAGGGTGAAGCCCGCCGCGCACAGCGCGAACGAGGTGGCGATCCACTGCAGGTGCGCCAGCGAGAAGCCGAGGTCCCCACCGATCACGGGCAGCGCCACGTTCAGGATGGCGAAGTCCACGGCCAGCATGAACTGCGTTGCGAGCAGCAGTACCAGCACCAGCCGGAGCCGGGGGGTGAGCACGGCTGGTGCCGTGTCGACGGCAGAGCCGGACGCGGTACCGGTCGCCTCCGTATCAGTGACAGACATGACGTCGAGTCCCTTTCCTCATCGTTCCTGACACGCGGCGCGCTCGGTCGCGTCACACGCGGTTGAGGAAAAGGCTCGTCGGCGTCCGGATTCCCAGCCAGAACCCTGCCTTGCACAGCCAGTGCGAGGGTAGTCATCGAAGGACCACCCTTACGGCTCCCGGCCGGCGGTACCGGCAGGCATCATGGGAGGTCAGCGGCCACGGCCCGGCGCACTTTGCCGGTCTGTGCGAGGGTAGTCATCACAGCACCCCCCTTATCGCTCCCGCCCTCCGGGACCGGCGTGCATGATGGGCAGTCAGGGGCCACAGCCCGTCGCACTCCGCCGACCTGGAGGCATGAATGGACGCGTCGTCCGAGCTGGGAGACTTCCTCAAGTCGCGCCGCGCCGCGCTGCGGCCGGAGGAAGTCGGCATCACCCCGCACCCGACCCGCCGCCGCGTCACCGGGCTGCGCCGCGAGGAGCTGGCGACGCTCGCCAACGTCAGCATCACCCACTACACCCGCCTCGAACAGGGCCGTGCCACCAGCGTCTCCGACGGCTTGCTGGAGGCGATCGCGCGCACCCTGCGCCTCACCGAGGACGAGACGGCCCACCTGAAGGCCCTCGCCCGCCCCGTCACCGCGTCGTCCCGCCCCGCCCCGCCCCGGGTGGCGCACGCCAGCGCCTCGGCCCGGCAGTTGCTGCAGGCCATGACCGACGTACCGGCCATCGTCATGGACCGGCGCAACGACGTCCTCGCATGGAACCGGCTGGGCCACGCGCTGCTCGCCGGACACCTGGCGCCCGAGAGCCCTGACACACCCGCCACCCGCCCCAACCTGACCCGGATGCTCTTCCTGGACGAGGCGTACAAGGCGTTGTACGCGAACTGGGACGACCAGGCACAACTCGCCGTGGCTTCGCTGCGTTTGATCGCCGGCCGTCACCCCGACGACCGCTCCCTGGCCGAGCTTGTCGGGCAACTCACCATGAACTGTGACGAGTTCGCCTCCCGTTGGGCCCGGCACCCGGTGCGCACCTGCACCTCGGGAGTGAAGCACCTGCGCCACCCGCTGGTCGGCGCGATGGAACTCAGCTTCGAGAACCTCGTCATCCCCGGCACCTCGGGCCAGCGACTGATCGCCTACACGGCCGAGCCCGGCTCGCCGTCGGAGGCGGCGCTGCGGCTCCTGGGCAGCGCGACGGCTCCGGTGGCACAGGACGCGGCGGCGGCACGGCGCCGCATCACCGCACCGGCGGTACGGTGATGCCGGCCCTGCTCGGGCGCTGAGCCGCACCGGCGGGCAGGGACTCCATCGGGCGCCCGGTGCGGGCGAGACGCCTGCGGGCGCAGCGCAGTTGCAGCGCAGTCGACGGGCGGGAACCACCTGCTTCTCGATCGGGGCGGCCGTGCCGGACCCGCCGTCCGGGCGATCGGCCGGCGGGTCCGGCGGTGCTCGATCGAACGGCGTTCGCCCTCAGTGGGCAGCGGGCAGCGGCGCATCGCGAGGCGAGATGTCCCGGGTTCCCGGCCGTCGGCGGCGTCAGCCGACCGTGGGCGTGAGAGCCGCCGCGGTGAGCGTGACGGACTTCGAGACCGCCTCCAGCGCCGCTGCCCTCTCCTCGTCGGTCAGGTGGGCCGGTCCATAGGTGACCACCGGGTCGAGGATCTGGTAGCCGACGAACTCCAGCATCCCGCGGTGGATGTGGTACAGGAAGTCGTCCACCGCGCCGAAGGCACCGCCGGGCCGGAACGCCTCGGTGGAGCCGCCCGTCGTGAACAGCAGCATCGCGCGCTTGCCGGCGAGTGCGGCGTCGCCGAAGAACCCGTGGTCCCCGCCGAAGAGGGCGCCCATCACGAAGACCCGGTCGATCCACCCCTTGAGGATGGCCGGCAGCGAGAACCACCACAGAGGGAACGACAGCACCAGAAGATCGGCGGCCAGCAACCGGTCGAGCTGGTCCTTGACGGCCGCGTCGAGCGTGCCGTCCTGGACCGCGCGCATCTGCTCCGCCTGCGGCTTGAACGAGCCTTCCACCGGGGCGAACTCCTCGCGGGCGAGGACCGGGGCCCAGGCGTCGGCGTAGAGGTCGAGGATGTCGACCTTGTAGCCGGCGTCACGGAGGGCCTGGGCGGCGACGGTCATCTGGGCGGTGCTGAACGACTGGGGCTCGGGATGGGCGTGAACGATCAGGGCGGTGGGAGCGGCATCGAAGGTCGGCATGCCAAGATCATATCGACGTACCGCGATACGTCAATCCGTGAGGGCGGAGGGTTACGGGGCTCTCCACAGGCGCTTACTTGTCCACAGGGTGTGACGCGTTTCGGCCACCGGTTGTACCGTCTGCACGAGTTGATGTTCGAGCTGATCCGCGTGCGAGTGCGCGTGTGGTGTCTTCGGGGGAGGCGGTCGCGGTGACCGAGAGCGGTGCGGGAGTGGCGGAATCGGCCGAGCAGGCGGCGGCACCCCGGCTGCCCCGGATGCGCGGGTTCGCCGAGTGGCCGCCCCAGGGCTCGCCCAAGGAGGAGGGCAAGGCACTGCGGGCGAGCGTGCCGCGCAGCGCACACCGCACCCTCGACCTGGACGGCGCCCGCCCGGACGCGGTCACCGCGGTCGAGGAGTCCAACGCCGGCCGCATCCCCGAACTGACGCCGATACGCGTGGGCCGGATGGCTGCCACACCGTTCGCCTTCCTGCGCGGCTCGGCCGGACTCATGGCCCACGACCTGGCGCGCACCCCCATGACCCGGATCGGCGCCCAGATATGCGGCGACGCGCACGCGGCCAACTTCGGCCTGTACGGCGACGCCCGCGGCGGCCTGGTCATCGACCTCAACGACTTCGACGAGACCGTGCACGGCCCCTGGGAGTGGGACCTGAAGCGGCTCGCCGCCTCGCTGGTGCTGGCCGGGCGCGAGGCGGGCGCCGACGAGGACACCTGCCGCAAGGCGGCCAACGACGCGGCAGGCGCCTACCGGCGCACCATGCGGCTGCTGGCCAAGCTGTCGGTGCTGGACGCCTGGAACGCCATCGCGGACGAGGAACTGGTCTCCCACACCGACGCCCACGACCTGCTCGGCACCCTGGAGCGCGTCTCCGAGAAGGCACGGGCCAACACCAGCGGCCGGTTCGCGGCGAAGTCGACCGAGGAGGTGGCCGACGGCGGACGCCGCTTCGTCGACGCACCGCCGGTGCTGCGCCGGATCCCGGACGCCGAGGCGGCCGCGGTGGCCATGGCCCTGGAGCCGTACGTGGCGACGCTCTCCGAGGACCGGCTCCCCCTGCTGGCCCGGCACGCGGTGCACGACGTCGCCTTCCGGGTCGTCGGCACCGGCAGCGTGGGCACCCGGTCGTACGTGGTGCTCCTGCTGGACCACCGTGGGCAGCCGCTGGTGCTCCAGGTGAAGGAGGCCCGCCCGTCCGCACTGGTCGCGCACCTGGCCACGGCGGGCTTCGAGGCGGCGCCGGTGGAGCACGAGGGACGCCGGGTGGTGCTCGGCCAGAAGCGGATGCAGGTGGTCAGCGACATCCTGCTCGGCTGGACGACGGTCGACGGTCGGCCCTACCAGGTGCGCCAGTTCCGCAACCGCAAGGGCAGTGTCGACCCGGCCGCGCTCGCCGCCGACCAGGTCGACGACTACGGCCGGATGACCGGCGCCCTGCTGGCCCGCGCCCACGCCCACAGTGCCGACCCGCGCCTGATCGCCGGCTACTGCGGCAAGAACGAGGAGCTGGACGAGGCGATGGCCGACTTCGCCGTCGCCTACGCCGACCGTACCGAGGCGGACCACGCCGAACTGCTGGCGGCGGTGCGGTCGGGGCGGATCGCGGCCGAGACCGGCGTGTGACGGCGGGGACGGGGAAGGGGAGGGCCGAGGTGGTGGTGAGGTGAGGTACGTCGAGCTGACCGACGACGAGGACGGGTACCCGGGGTTCATCGACCCCCGGCCCTACCTCGACCGGCTGCCCGCACTCGCGGCCGAACTGCCGCCGGGCGCCCGCGCGTTCGCCACCGACCCCGGGCACTACGACTTCGGCGGCAAGCGCTGCGTGAAGGACCTCCGGCCCGAGCGGGTGCGCCGCACCCGGGACGGGGACGTCGAGATCCGCTTCCGGCACAACTGCTTCAAGCACGACGAGGACCTCCTCGTCCGCTACACCGGAGTCTCCCGCTTCCAGTCGGACGTCCTGGGCGTCTGCGACCCCGCCTCCCTCGGCGACGTGATCCTCGACGAAATCCTGCCGCACCCCGGCGGCTGCACCCACGAGCTGGCCTGCCGGCCCGGCACGCTCGTGGTCGCCTGCCGGGACCTGGAGGCCGAGTGGGTGCCGGCCGACTGCCCGGACGCGCCACCGGCAGGCTGAGCCGGGGCGTCTACGGCGACGGGTTTCGGCCGTGGCCTACGCTGGTCGGGTGACGACCCCGGAAGCTGAGCAGTCCCAGGCACCGCGGCCCGAGGAACGGCTGGAACAGGCCGTGCGGGCCGCCGAGCAGGCGTTGATCGAGTACGAGATCGCCGTGGAGACGTACCGCGTCGAGGTTGAGAACTTCTCCCGGCTGCACGAACAGAGGCTCGGCCCGCTCTACTCCCGCATCGAGGAGCTGGACGCGCTGATCGCCGAGGCGAAGGCCGCCCGCACCGGCGACCCCGAGGACATCCGCCGGGCCGAGGAGGCCCGCGCCCAGGTGATGCCCATCCCCGGCGTCGAGGAACTGCTGCACGGCTGGATGGACGGCAACGGCCTGTTCCCGGAGGCCGCCGCCATGCTCACCGGCCAGGCGGTGCGGCCCCCCGAGCGGGTGCGGCCCAGCGAAGAGGCCCGCAAGCTCTACCGCGACCTCGCCCGCAAGGCCCACCCCGACCTCGCCCAGGAGGAAGCGGAGCGCCAGCGGCGCGAGGAGTTCATCACCCGCGTCAACGCCGCCTACGCCCGCGGCGACGAGATCCTCCTCGCCGAACTGGCCGCGGAGTGGGCGGCGGGCCCCGTGCCGCCGGAGCGGCGCCCCAGCCCCGCCGAGGAGCTGTACGCCCGCCTGGAGTGGCTCACCCAGCGCAAGGAGATGCTCACGCTGATCGCCCGCGAGCTCGAGGACGGCGCGATCGCCGGCATGCTGCGCCTGGCCCCCGACGACCCCGACGCCCTCCTCGAAGAGATCGCCACCCGCCTCCGCGCCGACATCGAGCAGCGGGAGTCCACGCTGGCGGGCCTGCAGGGGCAGGAGTGAACCCCGGCGGCGGTCGGGTAGCGTCGGGGACATGAGTTTTGGAGCTGCGGTGCCCACGGTCGAGGTCACGGACCTCAAGGACGACGACTTCCTGCTGGACGTCCGCGAGGACGAGGAGTGGGAGGCGGGCCACGCCGCGGGGGCGCTGCACATCCCCATGAGCGAGTTCGTCGCCCGCTACGGAGAGCTGACCGAGGCCGCCCCGCAGGACGGCCGCGTCCACGTGATCTGCCGCTCCGGCGGCCGCTCCGCCCAGGTCGCGATGTACCTGGGCCAGCAGGGCGTCGACGCCGTGAACGTGGCCGGCGGCATGCAGGTCTGGGAGGCCATGGGCCGCCCGGTGGTCACCGACGCCGGGGCACCCGGCGTGGTCGTCTGACCTTCTCGGCGGGCGCTGTCAGCTGAGCTGGTGGGCCGCCAGCAGGTCCCCGAGCGTCTCCTCGTACGCCGCCGCCGGGCCCAGCGCCAGCTCCAGCTGCTTGGCCCAGGCGTGGTACCGGTGCAGCGGGTAGTCGGTGTCCGCGCCGAACCCGCCGTGCAGGTGCTGCGCCGTCTGCACCACGCGGCGCACGCCCTCGGCCGCCCAGATCTTCGCCACGGCGACGTCTCCGGCGGCGGGCAGTGCCCCTGGTGCTCCCGAGGCGATCCGCCAGGCCGCCTGCCACAGGGTGGCCTCCATGGCGCGCAGATCGATGTACCGGTCGGCGGCCTGGACGGCGACCGCCTGGAAGGTCGCGATCGGATGGCCGAACTGTTCCCGCTTGCCGGTGTACTCCCCGGTCATCCTCAGCACGCGCTCGCCCAGACCGAGGGCCAGGGCACAGGTGCCGGTGGCCAGCAGCGCGTGCAGCCACTCCCAGGCACCGTCGGCCTCGATGACGTCACCCGCCCCGACCCGCACGGACCGCAGCCGCAGCTCGGCCAGCCGCTCCCCGCTGGTGGAGAACTGCTCCGCGAGCACCAGCCCGTCCTGCGTGCACGGCACCACCGCGAGCACGGTCCGGTCGGCGTCGGTGTGCGCCGGCACGAGGGCCAGGTCCGCGTCGTACGCCCACGGCACCGCCGTCTGCACCCCGTCCAGCACCCAGTCCGGCCCGTCGCGCCGCGCGGTGACGGCGAGCCCCGCCGGATCATGTCCGGTGCGGCCGTGCGCGGCGACGGTCAGTACCAGCTCACCACGTCCCGCCCGGGCCAGCAGCCGCTCTCCCAACTCCTTGGCTCCGTAGGCCTGTACGACCGCGGCGGCTGCGCTGTGCTCCAGGAGCGGCACCCGGGCGAGCACCCCGGCGGACTCGCGCAGCACCAGGCACAGCGCGATGGCGTCGAGCCCTGCCCCGCCGTACCGCTCGTCCAGCAGCAGGCCGGTCAGGTCCGCGCCGGCCAGCCGGGACCATAGCGCCCGGTCGAAGCCCTCGGCCACGGCGCCGGTGGTGAGCGCCGGACTGGGCACCGCGTCCGGCACCACCCCGGCGAACACCCCCCGCGCCGCCTCGGCCGCCGCCAACTGCTCCTCGCTGAAGGTGAAGTCCACGGCCTGTCCTCCCGGCGGATCCGGTCATCTGACGGTTCGTCCGACGCATTCGCCTGACGGGTCGTCAAGATAGAACAGGTTCTAGAAGAAGGGAACGGGGAGGGAGCCGCCTCCGGGGCACGCCTCAGCGGTCGAAGTCCAGCTCCACCTTCTCCGTGACCGGATGCGACTGGCAGGCCAGCACATATCCGGCGTCCGTCTCCTCCGCCTCCAGCGCGAAGTTGCGGTCCATGCGTACCTCGCCCGAGACCAGGAACGCCCGGCAGGTTCCGCACACCCCGCCCTTGCAGGCGTAGGGCGCGTCGGACCGGTTGCGCAGCACCGTCTCAAGCAGGGACTCGCCGTCCTGGACCGGCCAGGTGCCGCCGCGTCCGTCGAGCCGGGCGGTGACGGTGCTGTGCGCGGGTACCGGCACACCGGCCGCCGGGGCCGCCCCCGCGTCCACGTGGAAGATCTCCTGGTGGATGCGGGCCCGGTCCACGCCCAGCTCGCGCAGCGCCTTCTCAGCTCCCTCGACCAGCCCGAACGGCCCGCACAGGAACCATCCGGCCACCCGGTCCACCGGCAGCAGTGCCGGCAGCAGCCCCGCCAGCCGCTCCCGGTCGAGCCGGCCGGAGGGCAGGCCGGCCTGCTGCTCCTCGCGGGAGAGCACGGTCACCAGCTGCAGCCGCTCCGGATAGCGGTCCTTCAGATCGGCGGCCTCCTCCAGGAACATCGTCGACGCGGCCGTGCGGTCACTGCGGATCAGGCAGAACCGGGCCTCGGGCTCACGCGCCAGCAGCGTGGAGACGATCGACAGCACGGGGGTGATGCCGCTGCCGCCGACGATCGCCGCGTACAGGCCCGGTGCCGGTTCGAGGGTGAAGCGTCCGGCCGGGGTCATCACCTCCAGCTCGTCGCCGACGTTCACCTCCTTGAGCGCGTACGTCGAGAACGCGCCGCCCTCGACCAGCCGCACGCCCACCCGCAGCGTGGCCGGGCCCTCGCCGGCCGGGTCGGGAGCCGGGGAGCAGATCGAGTACGTCCGCCGTATCTCGACGCCGTCCTCACACCGCCGCAGGGCGAGGTGCTGGCCCGGTGCGTGCCGGTACTCCTCGCGCAGCTCGGGCGGGACGGTGAGGGTGAGCGCGACGGAGTCGTCGGTGAGCCGGTCGACCGCGGCCACCGGGAGCGGGTGGAAGCGTGCCATCACAGCTCCTTGAAGTGGTCGAACGGTTCACGGCAGGACAGGCAGCGGCGCAGCGCCTTGCAGGCGGTGGAGGAGAACCGGCTCAGCAGCTCGGTCTCCGCGGATCCGCAGTGCGGGCAGCGCACCGGGTCGGTGTCCTCGGTGAGGGTGCGGGTCGCGCCCAGGGTCAGCGTCACCGGTCCGGAGTCATGGCGCACGCGCGGGGGAGCGATGCCGAACTCCTGGAGTTTGCGGCGGCCTTCGGAGGTGATGTCGTCGGTCGACCAGGCGGGGGTGAGCACCGTGCGGACGGTGACGTCGCGCACGCCATGGGCGCGCAGCACCCGCTCGATGTCCACGCTCATCGCCTCGACGGCGGGGCAGCCGGTGTAGGTCGGGGTCAGGTCGACCTCGACCGAGTCCGGGCCGCTGATGTGCACCGCGCGCAGCACGCCCAGCTCCTGGAGCGTGAGCACGGGCAGCTCGGGGTCGGGCACCGAGCCGGCCAGCTCCAGCAGCTCCGCCTCCACAGCGGTGGCGATCACCATGACGCCCCCGGGTGGCTGCGGTGCAGGTGCTGCATCTCGGCGAGCATCCGCCCGAACGACTCGGTGTGCAGGCCCTGCCGGCCGGCGCCCGCCGCCCATGCTCCGGTGCGCGGCCCCTCGGGGACGGTCAGGGTGGCCCGGCCGAGGACGTCCGTCATGGACCGGAGCCACTGGGCCTCCATGCCCGCCCAGTCGGCGTCCAGGCCGTCCACCGGCTGGAACATCTCCCCGGTGAACCGCCACAGCGCCTCGCAGGCCCGCTGCATCCGCTCCCGGCTCGTCTCGGTGCCGTCGCCGAGCCGCAGCGTCCACAGCTCGGCGTGGTCGCGGTGGTAGGCGACCTCCTTGACAGCCTTCGCGGCCAGCGGTGCGAAGGGGCCGTCGGTCGCGGCCAGTTCGGTGTAGAGCAGCTGCTGGTAGGTGGAGAAGTACAGCTGGCGGGCGATGGTGTGCGCGAAGTCGCCGTTGGGCTGCTCGACCAGCTGGAGGTTGCGGAAGGAACGCTCCTCGCGCAGGTAGGCCAGCTCGTCCTCGTCGCCGGCCGTCGAGAGCAGCACACGGGCCTGGCCGAGCAGGTCGAGGGCGATGTTGGCGAGGGCGACCTCCTCCTCCAGGACGGGGGCGTGCCCGGCCCACTCCCCCAGGCGGTGGGAGAGCACCAGGGCGTCGTCGCCGAGGGCGAGGGCGGCGGTCGCGGTGACGGTCGCGGTCACAGGTGCTTCACCCCTTCCGGGATCTCGTAGAAGGTCGGGTGCCGGTACGGCTTGTCCGCGGCCGGCTCGAAGAACGGGTCCTTCTCGTCGGGCGAGGACGCGGTGACGGCGGCCGCCGGGACGACCCAGATCGAGACGCCCTCGCCGCGCCGGGTGTACAGGTCGCGGGCGTTGCGCAGGGCCAGCTCCGCGTCCGGTGCGTGCAGGCTGCCGGCGTGGGTGTGGGAGAGGCCGCGCCTGGAGCGCACGAAGACCTCCCACAGGGGCCAGTCGGTGTTGGTCATGCCTGCTTCGCTCCCGTCTCACCAGTGTGCTTGGCCGCGTAGGCGGCGGCCGCTTCCCTTACCCACGCGCCCTCGGCGTGGGCGTTTCTGCGCTGGGTGATCCGCTGCTCGTTGCAGGGGCCGTTGCCCTTGAGGACGTCCCAGAACTCGGTCCAGTCGATCGCGCCGAAGTCGTGGTGCCCCCGCTCCTCGTTCCACCGCAGGTCCGGGTCGGGGAGGGTCAGGCCCAGGGATTCGGCCTGTGGGACACAGATGTCGACGAAGCGCTGGCGCAGCTCGTCGTTCGAGTGGCGCTTGATCTTCCACTCCATGGACTGCGCGGAGTGCTGCGACTCGTCGTCGGGCGGGCCGAACATCATCAGCGAGGGCCACCACCAGCGGTCCACCGCGTCCTGCGCCATCGCGTGCTGCTCCTCGGTGCCCTTGCTGAGGGCCAGCAGCAGCTCGTACCCCTGGCGCTGGTGGAAGGACTCCTCCTTGCAGATCCGCACCATGGCGCGCGCGTACGGGCCGTAGGAGCAGCGGCACAGGGGGACCTGGTTGGTGATCGCGGCGCCGTCCACCAGCCAGCCGATCGCACCGACGTCGGCCCAGGTCAGGGTGGGGTAGTTGAAGATCGAGGAGTACTTCTGGCGGCCGCTGTGCAACTTGTCGAGCAGCTCGTCACGGCCGGTGCCGAGGGTCTCGGCCGCGCTGTACAGGTACAGGCCGTGGCCGGCCTCGTCCTGGACCTTGGCCATCAGGATCGCCTTGCGGCGCAGGCTGGGCGCGCGGGTGATCCAGTTGGCCTCCGGCTGCATGCCGATGATCTCGGAGTGCGCGTGCTGGGCGATCTGCCTGACCAGAGTCGCGCGGTAGGCCTCGGGCATCCAGTCGCGGGGCTCGATGCGCTCGTCGGCGGCCACGGCCGCGTCGAAGGCGCGCTCGAACTCCGCCGTGTCGCCGGCGGTGGTCCGTGCGCCGTCCGCGTCCGTGCGGTGCGCGGCTGCTGTGGCCATGCCTTCCCCCTGACCTCGGGCTTTCCTGGAACATGTCCCGACCGATCGTTCGGTCCGTGCGCAATCAATGGTGTGCCGGGCCGCTGCGGGTGTCAACCGCTGTGGAAAACCTTGCGCGCCACCTGTGGATAACCGCGGGTCGGCGGCACGGCGTGGCGAGAGCCACTGAACCGGCCCGTACCTGGGGCTGCGCCGGACGGCCGGTGCTGAGTACCGTTCCGTGCGAGTGCCGAGGAGTGGCGCTCGGGAAGAGCGCGGCGCCTGTGGCGGTGCCGCGACGGCCGAGTGGAAGCGGGGGACGGGGCGGAATGGACGCGTACGACGAGGACTCGCAGGCCCTGCGCGGGCCCGACGGGTCGACCGGGGCGCGTCGCCCACCGGACCCGGAACAGCACGGGGATCCCGCGCCGGGGGCCTCCGGCGACCCCGACGGCCCGCCGGCTCCCGACTCTCCGGCCCCGGCGCCGCGCACCGGCGTCGCCGCCCTCTCCCCCGGCTACCAGGTCGGCGCCGCCGTGGCGCTCGCGATCGTGGCCGTCGCCGCCTGTGTGCATCTCGGCATGGTGTTCCTGAGCCTCGCGCCGGCGAACACGGTGACCAAGCAGCACGGCAAGGCGATAGAGGAGTGGGTGTACCCGGAGTTCGAGCAGAACTGGAAGCTGTTCGCCCCGAACCCGCTGCAGCAGAACATCTCCGTCCAGGTGCGCGCCGAGGTGCGCATGAAGGACGGCAGCCTGCGCACCACCGGCTGGACCGACCTCTCCGCCCAGGACGGCGCCGCCATCGACGGCAGCCTGGTGCCCAGCCACACCGAGCAGAACGAGCTGCGCCGCGGCTGGGACTTCTTCGTCGCCACGCACGGCACCGACAACCGGCCCGTGGGCATGCGCGGCGCGCTCTCCGAGCAGTACGTGCGCCGGATCGTGGTGATGCGCATGTACCGGACCGACCCGATCAGCAGGGAGGGCGTCATCCAGCGCGTGCAGGTCCGCTCCAGCACCACCAATGTGCAGCCGCCGAAGTGGAGCCGCGAGAAGATCTCCGACAAGCCCTTCTACCGGCTGCTGCCGTGGTGGACCGTGACCCCCGACGAGGCCGCCGGAGGTGTGCGGTGAACCGCCTCTCCCTGACGCTCTCGCGCGGCATCGCCCGCGTCACCGAGTCGGCGCTCGGCCCGTACCAGAGCGCCGTCATCCGCATCGGCTTCGCCGCGACCTGGCTGCTGTTCCTGCTGCGCGAGTTCCCCCACCGCCAGGAGCTGTACGGTCCCGACGGCCCTTGGGGCTGGGACCTCGCCCAGCAGCTGATCTCCGACAACCACGCCTTCACGGCCCTGATGTGGTCCGACGGACAGGCCTGGTTCGAGACCTTCTATCTGCTGGCGATCCTCGCCGGCGCGGCCCTGCTGCTGGGCTGGCGCACCCGGACCGCCTCCGTGCTGTTCATGGTCGGTGTGCTGTCGCTGCAGAACCGCAGCGTCTTCGTCGGTGACGGCGGCGACAACGTCCTGCACCTGATGTCCATCTACCTGGTCTTCACGCGCTGCGCCCAGGTGTGGTCGCTGGACGCGCGCCGGGCGGCCCGCGACGAGGCGGCACTCGCGCGTGGTGAGCAGGTCCGCCCCGACCGTGTGGGACCCGTGCTGTGGGCGGTCCTCGGGCTCGCGCTCAGCGGTGTGACGCTGGCCGGCCGGTTCGACAGCGGCCTGCTGGTGCCCGCGCTGCTGTGGACGGCGTGGGTGGGGCTCGGCCTGTGGTGGGCGATACGGCGCTGGGCGAGGTCGCAGCAGCCGCGGATCCTGCTGGACGTCATCGCCAACATCCTGCACAACGGTGCCCTCGCCGTGATCATGGCGGAGGCCTGCCTGATCTACGCCACCGCCGGCTGGTACAAGATCCAGGGCTCCCGCTGGCAGGACGGCACCGCCGTCTACTACCCGCTCCACCTGGACTACTTCTCGCCCTGGCCGGGTCTTGCCGACCTGATGTCCTCCAGCGGCACGATGATGATGATCGTGGCCTACGGGACGGTCATGGTGCAGGTCGCCTTCCCGTTCACGCTGTTCAACCGGCGGGTCAAGAACGTCCTGCTGGTGCTGATGATGGCCGAGCACGCCGTGATCGCGGTCGTCCTCGGCCTGCCGTTCTTCTCGCTGGCGATGATCACCGCGGACGCGGTCTTCCTGCCGACGTCCTTCCTGCTGCTCCTCGGCGGCTGGGTGGCCCGGGCGTGGGGCCGGCTGGGGCGCCGCGGCGCCGGTGGCGACCCCACGCTGCCGACGCAGCGCAGCTCGGAGGACAGCACGCCGGGACGCGTAGGGTTCACGGCATGACCGACCCCGTGACCCGGTGGCGCGAGCGCGCCGACGGCGCCGTGCTGCTCGACGGCTTCCACGCCCTCAAGCACGCGCTGCGCTTCGGCGCGGAGGTGCCGGTCGCGGTCACCACCGACCGGCGGGCGGCGCTCGACCTCGCCGGGGAACTGGCCGGGGACGTCCGGGACGCGCTGGACGCGCTCCTGACGGAGGTGCCGCAGGAGACGTACGCCTCGCTCGTGCCGCGCCCCCATCCGACGGGCGTGGCCGCCCTGGCCGTACGGCCGCCCCGCGAGGCCAGTCTGCGGGCGCTCGCCCACACGCCCCGCACCGCGCCGATCGTGGTCCTCGACAACCCGCGCAACCTCGGCAACGCCGGGGCCGTGATCCGGCTGGCCGCCGGTTTCGGGGCGACCGGAGTGGTCACCACGGGCACCCTCGACCCCTGGCACCCCACCGTGGTGCGCGGCGGGGCGGGGCTGCACTTCGCGACGGCCGTGGAGCGGCTCGAGGTGGAGGAGCTGCCCGCCGGGCCGCTGTTCGCCCTGGACCCCGAGGGTGACGACATCCGGGGCACCAAGCTTCCGGACGACGCCGTGCTCGCCTTCGGGTCGGAGCGCAGCGGTCTGTCGGCCGAGCTGCGCGCGCGTGCCGACCACCTGCTGGCGCTGCCGATGCGCCCCCAGGTCTCCAGCTACAACCTGGCCACCAGCGTGGCCATGACGCTGTACCACTGGAGTGCGACCGGGGGCACACCCACGGCTTCCTAGACCTCCCGGCGGACCTCCACCACCCGGAAGCGGTTGGCCACGAACGCGCCGTCGGTGAGGGCCGCGTTCGCCGCCGGGTTTCCGCCCGAGCCGTGGAAGTCGGAGAAGGCGGCCGTCTGGTTCACGTACACCCCGCCGATCAGGTTGAAGGACAGCTGGGCGGCCTCCTCCAGGCAGACCTCCTCGATGGCCTGCGCGACGTCCTGGTCGGTGGTGTAGGCGCCGACCGTCATGGCGCCCTTGTCGCGGACCGTGCGGCGCAGCAGCTCGACCGCGTCGGTCGCCGAGTCGACCGCGACGGTGAAGGAGACGGGGCCGAAGCACTCGTTCATGTAGGCGGCCTCGTCGTCCGGCTTGGCGCCGTCCAGCTTGACGATCACCGGGGTGCGGACGACCGCGTCCGGGAACTCCGGGTTGCTGATCTCGCGCGAGGCCAGGGCGACCTCACCGAGGCCGGCCGCCGCCTCCAGGCGGGCCTTGACGTCCGGATTGACGATCGCGCCGAGCAGGGCGTTGGCGCGGGCGTCGTCGCCGAGCAGGCCGTCGACCGCGCGGGCCAGGTCGGCGGTCACCTCGTCGAAGGTCTTGGGGCCCTCGTCGGTGCGGATGCCGTCGCGCGGGACGAGCAGGTTCTGCGGGGTGGTGCACATCTGGCCGCTGTAGAGGGACAGCGAGAAGGCCAGGTTGGACAGCATGCCCTTGTAGTTGTCGGTCGACTCCACGACGACCGTGTTGACGCCGGCCTTCTCCGTGTAGACCTGCGCCTGGCGGGCGTTGGCCTCCAGCCAGTCGCCGAAGGACGTCGAGCCGGTGTAGTCGATGATCCGGATCTCGGGGCGGGTGGCGAGCGTCTTGGCGATGCCCTCGCCGGGGCGCTCGGCGGCGAGCGCGACCAGGTTCGGGTCGAAGCCCGCCTCGGTGAGGACCTGCCGGGCGACCTGCACGGTCAGCGCGAGCGGCAGCACCGCGCGCGGGTGGGGCTTGACCAGGACCGCGTTGCCGGTCGCCAGGGAGGCGAACAGGCCCGGGTAGCCGTTCCAGGTCGGGAAGGTGTTGCAGCCGATGACCAGGCCGATGCCGCGCGGGACCGGCGTGAACTGCTTGGTCAGCGCCAGCGGGTCGCGCTTGCCCTGCGGCTTGGTCCACTCGGCCGTCTCGGGGGTGCGGACCTGCTCCACGTATGCGTAGGCCACCGCTTCCAGGCCGCGGTCCTGGGCGTGCGGACCGCCCGCCTGGAACGCCATCATGTAGGCCTGTCCACTGGTGTGCATGACCGCGTGCGCGAACTCGTGCGTCCGGTCGCTGATCCGCTTCAGGATCTCCAGGCAGACCACCGCGCGGGTCTCCGCGCCCGCGTCCCGCCAGGCGCGCTGTCCGGCCTTCATCGCGGGCAGCAGCACGTCGACGTCCGCGTGCGGGTAGGTCACGCCCAGCTCGACGCCGTACGGCGAGAGCTCGCCGCCGACCCAGTCGTCGGTGCCGGGCTGGCCGAGGTCGATGCGGTTGCCGAGGAGGGCGTCGAAGGCGGCCTTGCCCGCCGCCGCGTCCAGGCTGCCGTGCTCGCCGTAGGCCTTCGGATGCTCGGGATGCGGGGACCAGTACGCGCGCGTGCGGATCGCTTCCAGGGCCTGGTCGAGAGTGGGCCGGTGCTTCGCGATCAACTCGTGCGCGGTCAGTTCGGCGGCCATGCGGGACCAACTCCTCGTCTGGAGAACTCTTCGTCGAGTTCATGACCTGGGTGGAAACAGAGGCGGGAAAGGGCGGTCAGAGCTAGAGTAACCGAACGATCGGTCGGGACAAGAGGGCCTGCCGCATCTGTGGACAACGTCGTGCGGGAGGATCGCGCACATGACAGCACTCGACCTCAGCAGGCCCGTGGCCGTCGTCGGCACCGGCACCATGGGCCAGGGCATCGCCCAGGTCGCGCTGGCCGCCGGCCACCCGGTGCGGCTCTACGACGCCGTGCCCGGGCGGGCCCGGGAAGCGGCCGAAGCGATCGGCGCCCGACTCGACCGGCTCGTCGCGAAGGACCGGCTCACCGCCGCCGACCGGGACGCGGCCCGCGCCCGGCTCACGCCCGCGGACAGCCTCGCCGAGCTGTCCGACTGCACGCTGGTGGTCGAGGCCGTCCTGGAGCGGCTGGACGTCAAGCAGAAGCTCCTGCGCGAGCTGGAGGACGTCGTCGCCGACGACTGCCTGCTCGCCACCAACACCTCGTCCCTGTCGGTGACGGCCATCGGCGGCGCGCTCGTCAACCCCGGCCGCTTCGTGGGCCTGCACTTCTTCAACCCGGCCCCGCTGCTGCCGCTGGTCGAGGTCGTCTCCGGGTTCGCCACCGACGTCACGTCGGCCACGCGCGCGTACGAGACCGCCCGCGCCTGGGGCAAGACCCCGGTGGCCTGCGCGGACACCCCCGGCTTCATCGTCAACCGGATCGCCCGGCCCTTCTACGCCGAGGCCTTCGCGGTGTACGAGGCCCAGGCCGCCGACCCGGCCACCATCGACGCGGTCCTGCGCGAGTCGGGCGGCTTCCGGATGGGCGCGTTCGAGCTGACCGACCTGATCGGGCAGGACGTCAACGAGTCCGTCACCCACTCGGTGTGGCAGTCCTTCTTCCAGGACGTCCGCTTCACGCCCTCGCTGGCCCAGCGCCGGCTGGTCGAGTCCGGGCGGCTCGGCCGCAAGAGCGGGCACGGCTGGTACGACTACGCCGAGGACGCCGAGCGTTCCGAGCCGCACACGGCCGAGAAGGAGCGGCCGCCCGCGTACGTCGTCGCCGAGGGCGGCCTGGGCCCGGCGGCCGAACTGCTCACGCTGGTCCGTGAGGCGGGCATCGAGGTCCGCGAGGAGGACGAGGACAGCGGCACCCGCCTGGTGCTGCCGAGCGGCGGCCAGCTGGTCCTCGCCGACGGCCAGACCTCCGTGGAGTTCCGCGACGTCGTCTACTTCGACCTCGCCCTCGACTACCGCAGGGCCACCCGCATCGCCCTGTCCGCCTCCCAGGACACCGCGCCGCAGACCCTCGCCGAGGCGATCGGCCTCTTCCAGGCGCTCGGCAAGGAGGTGAGCGTCATCGGTGACATCCCCGGCATGATCGTCGCCCGCACGGTCGCCCGGATCGTGGACCTCGCGCACGACGCCGTCGCCAAGGGCGTGGCCACCGAGGAGGACATCGACACCGCGATGCGCCTCGGCGTCAACTACCCGCTCGGCCCCTTCGAGTGGAGCCGCCGGCTCGGCCGCGGCTGGGCCTACGACCTGCTGGACGACCTGCACCTGCGCGACCCCTCCGGCCGGTACGCGCCGTCCCTCGCGCTCTACCGGCACGCGTACGCCACCGACAAGAGGGAGGGCACCTCATGACGACCGCCAGGCGCGACACGTACACCCCCGAGACGCTGCTCTCCGTCGCCGTTCAGGTCTTCAACGAGCGCGGCTACGACGGCACCTCCATGGAGCACCTGTCCAAGGCGGCAGGCATCTCCAAGTCGTCCATCTACCACCACGTCAGCGGCAAGGAGGAGCTGCTGCGCCGGGCCGTCAGCCGGGCGCTGGAAGGGCTGTTCGGGATCCT
This sequence comes from Streptomyces sp. NPDC044064, assembly GCF_056434245.1. Taxonomy (NCBI): domain Bacteria; kingdom Bacillati; phylum Actinomycetota; class Actinomycetes; order Kitasatosporales; family Streptomycetaceae; genus Streptomyces; species Streptomyces sp. NPDC044064. The sequence continues at coordinate 181,086 of NZ_JBWKFN010000004.1, read as the reverse complement.
CGAGGAGGAGCGCGCCCGCGTGGGGCGCCCCGTGGAGCGCCTGGAGCACGTCGTGCGGCGCATGGTCGAGGTGCTGATATCCGAGCTGCCCTACGTCACGCTGCTGCTGCGTGTGCGCGGCAACACCGAGACCGAGCGCTGGGCGCTGGAGCGGCGCCGCGACTTCGACCACCGGGTCGCCGAACTGCTGAAGGCCGCCGCCGACGACGGTGACGTACGCGGCGACGTGGAGGTACGGCTGGCCACCCGGCTGGTCTTCGGAATGATCAACTCCGTCGTGGAGTGGTACCGGCCCGACACCCGTGGCGCCAGCGGCCGTGAGGTGGCCGACGCCGTGGTCCTGCTTGTCTTCGCGGGCCTGCGGCAGAACTGAACTCAGGTCGGCTCCAGGTCCTCCTCCTCGAACACCAGCAGGGTGCGGGTGCTGAGCACCTCGGGGATCGCCTGGAGCCGGGTGAGCACCAGCTCGCGCAACGCCCTGTTGTCGGGCGTGTGCACCAGGAGCAGGACATCGAAGTCACCGCCCACCAGAGAGATGTGTGAGGCGCCGGGCAGCTGCCTGAGCTGGTCGCGGACCGTGCGCCAGGTGTTCTGGACGATCTTCAGCGTGACGTACGCCGATGTGCCGTGCCCTGCCCGCTCGTGGTCGACGCGGGCGCTGAACCCCCTGATCACACCGTCCTCGACGAGACGGTTGATGCGCGCGTACGCGTTGGCGCGCGAGACGTGCACACGCTCGGCTACGGAACGTATCGAGGCGCGGCCGTCCGACTGCAGGATCTTCAGGATGTCCTGGTCTATGGCGTCCAGCGGACGCGGCGGCGGCAGCACGCCGTCCTGCGGTCCATCGGCCATTTGTTCAGCTGCCATGTCCCCCTGCTCCATCGCCGTGGACGTCCTGCATTCATTGCAGGATGTGGAGAACCGTTTGTCCACAGCCTGACGGGGCCTGTAGCCAAAATGTGCCAACGACCGAACAATCGGTAGGTGAGGCGGGTCACAGCCGACCCGCCTCCCGTAGCCGCTCCCACGAGGAGGTGCCGTCATGACGGTCATGGAGCAGCGAGGCGCGTACCGGCCTTCGCCGCCGCCCGCCTGGCAGCCCCGTATGGACCCCGCGCCGCTGTTGCCCGACGCCGAGCCCTACCGCGTCCTCGGCACCGAGGCGGCCGCCAAGTCCGACCCGGACCTGCTGCGCCGGCTGTACGCACAGCTGGTGCGCGGCCGCCGGTACAACGCCCAGGCCACCGCGCTCACCAAGCAGGGCCGCCTCGCCGTCTATCCGTCCAGCACCGGCCAGGAGGCCTGCGAGGTCGCCGCCGCGCTGGCTCTCGAGGAGCGCGACTGGCTGTTCCCCAGCTACCGCGACACCCTCGCCGCCATCGCCCGCGGCGTGGACCCCGTGGAGGCCCTCACCCTCCTGCGCGGCGACTGGCACACCGGGTACGACCCGTACGCGCACCGTGTGGCGCCGCTCAGCACCCCGCTGGCCACCCAGCTCCCGCACGCCGTCGGCCTCGCCCACGCCGCCCGCCTCAAGGGTGACGACGTGGTCGCGCTCGCCATGGTCGGCGACGGTGGCACCAGCGAGGGCGACTTCCACGAGGCGCTGAACTTCGCCGCCGTCTGGCAGGCACCGGTGGTCTTCCTGGTGCAGAACAACGGCTTCGCCATCTCCGTCCCGCTAGCCAAGCAGACCGCCGCGCCCTCCCTGGCCCACAAGGCCGTCGGCTACGGCATGCCGGGCCGGCTGGTCGACGGCAACGACGCGGTCGCCGTGCACGAGGTCCTCGGCGACGCCGTGCGGCGCGCCCGCGCGGGCGGCGGCCCGACCCTGGTCGAGGCGGTGACGTACCGCATCGAGGCCCACACCAACGCCGACGACGCCACCCGCTACCGCGGCGACTCCGAGGTCGAGGCCTGGCGTGCACACGACCCGATCCAGCTGCTGGACCACGAGCTGACCGCGCGTGGCCTGCTCGACGACGCAGGCCGGGAGGCCGCCCGGCAGGACGCCGAGGAGATGGCCGCGGACCTGCGTGAACGCATGAACCAGGACCCCGAGCTCAACCCCATGGACCTCTTCGACCACGTCTACGCCGAGACCACCGCGCAACTGCGCGAGCAGCGCGCCCTGTTGCGCGCCGAGCTGGAGGCGGAGCAGGACGACCAGGAAGGCGACCACCGATGACCACCGTCGCCGTCAAGCCCGCCACCATGGCGCAGGCCCTCACGCGCGCGATGCGCGACGCGATGGCCGCCGACCCCACCGTGCACGTCATGGGCGAGGACGTCGGCACCCTCGGCGGTGTCTTCCGGGTCACCGACGGACTCGCCAAGGAGTTCGGCGAGGACCGCTGCACCGACACCCCGCTCGCCGAGGCGGGCATCCTCGGCACCGCCGTAGGCATGGCCATGTACGGACTGCGCCCGGTCGTGGAGATGCAGTTCGACGCCTTCGCCTACCCGGCGTTCGAGCAGCTGATCAGCCATGTCTCGCGGATGCGCAACCGCACCCGCGGCAGGATGCCCCTGCCGATCACGGTCCGCGTCCCCTACGGCGGCGGCATCGGCGGAGTCGAGCACCACAGCGACTCCTCCGAGGCCTACTACATGGCCACCCCGGGCCTGCACGTCGTCACCCCCGCGACCGTCGCCGACGCCTACGGCCTGCTGCGCCAGGCCATCGCCTCCGACGACCCGGTCGTCTTCCTCGAGCCCAAGCGGCTGTACTGGTCGAAGGACTCCTGGAACCCCGAGCACCCCACGGACGTCGAGCCCATCGGCCGCGCGGTGGTGCGCCGCCCGGGCAGCAGCGCCACGCTCATCACCTACGGTCCGTCCGTGCCGGTCTGCCTGGAGGCCGCCGAGGCCGCCCGGGCGGAGGGCTGGGACCTGGAAGTGGTCGATCTGCGCTCCCTGGTGCCGTTCGACGACGAGACGGTCTGCGCCGCCGTCCGCCGCACCGGACGCGCGGTGGTCGTGCACGAGTCGACCGGATTCGGCGGCCCGGGCGGCGAGATCGCGGCCCGCATCACCGAGCGCTGCTTCCACCACCTGGAGGCGCCGGTGCTGCGCGTGGCCGGCTTCGACATCCCCTACCCGCCGCCGATGCTGGAGCGGCACCACCTGCCCGGCGTCGACCGCATCCTGGACGCCGTGGCTCGCCTGCAGTGGGAGGCCGAGGGCTGATGGCACAGGTGCTGGAGTTCAAGCTCCCCGACCTCGGCGAGGGTCTCACCGAGGCGGAGATCGTCCGCTGGCTGGTGCAGGTCGGTGACGTCGTCGCCATCGACCAGCCGGTCGTGGAGGTCGAGACGGCCAAGGCGATGGTCGAGGTCCCCTGCCCCTACGGCGGCGTGGTCACCGCCCGCTTCGGCGAGGAGGGCACGGAACTGCCCGTCGGCGCCCCCCTCCTGACGGTGGCGGTGGGACCCTCGGCTTCCCAGGTCACCGGCGGGGACACCGAGGGTTCGGGCAATGTCCTGGTCGGCTACGGCACCTCCGAGGCGCCGGCGCGGCGCCGGAGGGTGCGGTCGGCGTCCCCTGCCAACGGGACGGTGAAGGAGCCCGCTCCGGCATCGCCCGCCCCCGCAGTCGCGGCGGCACCCGCGCTCGCCGAGGGCCCCGTCCCGGTGATCTCCCCGCTGGTGCGCCGGCTCGCCCGGGACAACGACATCGACCTGCGGCAGCTGGCCGGTTCGGGTCCCGACGGGCTGATCCTGCGGGCCGACGTCGAGGGTGTCCTGCGGGCCCAGGCCACCCCCGCCCCCGTGGCGGCGGAACCGGCCGTCCCCATGTCCCCCGACCGCAACGGCATCCGCATCCCCCTCAAGGGCGTCCGCGGTGCCGTCGCCGACAAGCTGTCCCGCAGCCGCCGGGAGATTCCCGACGCGACCTGCTGGGTCGACGCCGACGCGACGGAACTCATGCGCGCGCGGGCCGCGATGAACGCGGCCGGAGGACCGAAGATCTCTCTCCTCGCGCTGTTCGCCCGCATCACCACCGCTGCCCTGGCCCGCTTCCCCGAGCTGAACTCCTACATCGACACCGGCGCCCGCGAGGTCGTCCAGCTCGACCACGTGCACCTCGGGTTCGCGGCGCAGACCGAGCGCGGGCTGGTCGTGCCGGTCGTCCGGGACGCCCACGCACGCGACGCCGAGTCACTGACCGCGGAGTTCGCCCGGCTCACCGAGTCCGCCCGGGCCGGGACGCTGACCCCCGGGGAACTCACCGGCGGGACCTTCACGTTGAACAACTACGGGGTCTTCGGCGTCGACGGCTCCACCCCGATCATCAACCACCCCGAGGCCGCCATGCTCGGCGTCGGCCGCATCGTCCCCAAGCCCTGGGTGCATGAGGGCGAGCTGGCCGTGCGCCAGGTCGTCCAGCTCTCGTTCACCTTCGACCACCGGGTGTGCGACGGCGGCACGGCAGGCGGTTTCCTGCGGTACGTGGCGGACTGCGTGGAGCACCCGGCGGTGCTGCTGCGCACGCTGTGACGCACGCGAAGGCCTGGAGGAGCAGGAGGCAGGACATACTCGGGGGGTGACCGACAACGCTCCCGTCGCCCCCGGGACAGCCCCGCCGTACGACGCCGTCGTGCTGGCCGGCGGCGCCGCCCGGCGGCTCGGCGGGGCCGACAAGCCCGGGCTGCGGGTCGGCGGGCGCGCACTGCTCGACCGGGTGCTCGCGGCCTGCGCCGGGGCTGCCACGACCGTCGTCGTCGCAGCCCCTCGGCCCACCGTACGCCCGGTGCGCTGGGCGTGCGAGGAACCGCCCGGCGCCGGACCGGTCGCCGCACTGGAGGCCGGCCTGCGGTCCAGCACCGCCGAGCACGCCGTCGTCCTCTCCGCCGACCTGCCCTTCGTCGAAGCGGCCACGCTGGAGCGGTTGTTGACGGCCCTGCGGGACACCGGCGCCGACGGCGCGCTGCTGACCGACGCCGACGGCCGCGACCAGCCGCTCGTGGCCGCCTACCGCACCGCCGCCCTGCGCCGCGAACTGGCCGCCCTCGCGGCCGGACCCCACGGCCTGACCGGCCTGCCCCTGCGCCGGCTGACCGGAGCCCTCGATCTCACCCGCGTCCCGGACCCGCTCGCGTCCTTCGACTGCGACACCTGGGACGACATCGCCGACGCCAGGGCACGCATCAGGGAGCATGGGCACGTGTTGGATGAATGGATCTCCGCAGTCAAGGACGAGCTGGGCATCGACCTGGACGTCGACACCGGCGTCCTGCTCGACCTGGCCCGTGACGCCGCCCATGGAGTGGCCCGGCCCGCCGCGCCCCTGACCACCTTCCTCGTCGGCTACGCCGCAGCCCTCGGTGGCGGCGGCCCCGAAGCCGTCGCCGAGGCCGCGCGCAAGGCCGTCGCCCTGGCGCTGCGCTGGGAAGAAGAGAACAGCGGGGGCGCGTCCGCCCCGGACGCGGGATGACCGCCCCCGGCATCCGGGCCGAAGCGCCCGCCGAGGACAGCGACGACCTCGACGTCGAGGAGGCCCTGGCCCTCGTGAGGGAACCCAAGGACGACAGCAGCGGCCCCGCGCCCTCCTCCACCGGGGCCCGGCAGCGGCACGAGCGGCACAAGGCCACTCCCTGGCCCCGCGCCCGCGAGATCGCCGCCCGAGCCGCCCGCTCGGTCAGCCGCCGCACCCCCGTCTCCGTCTCCCTCGCCGACGCCCTCGGCCTGGTCCTCGCCGCCCCCCTCGACGCACTCACCGACCTGCCCTCGTTCGACACCTCGGCGATGGACGGCTGGGCGGTCGCCGGACCCGGCCCCTGGGAGATCCGGGACGAGGGCGTACTCGCCGGACACGCACAGCCCGAGCAGCTGACCGACGGCGAGGCCGCCCGCATCGCGACCGGTGCCCGCATCCCGGCCGACACCACCGCGGTGCTGCGCACCGAGCACGGCCGCACCGACGCCCAGGGCCGCCTCCACGCGACCCGGGAGGTCAGCCACGGCCAGGACATCCGCCCGCGCGGCCAGGAGTGCCGCAACGGCGATCAGCTGCTCCCTGTCGGCACCCTCGTCACCCCGGCCGTGCTGGGCCTCGCGGCGGCCGCCGGGTACGACACCGTCACGGCCGTCCCCCGTCCCCGCGTCGAAGTCCTCGTCCTCGGCGACGAGTTGCTCACCGAGGGGCTCCCGCACGACGGGCTGATCCGGGACGCGCTAGGCCCCATGCTGCCCCCCTGGCTGCGCGCGATGGGCGCCGAGGTCACAGCCGTACGCCGGCTGGGCGATGACGCCAAAGCCCTGCACAAGGCGCTCACGGCCTCCGGCGCCGACCTGATCGTCACCACCGGCGGCACCGCGGCGGGACCCGTCGACCATGTCCACCCCAGCCTGGAACGCATCGGCGCCGAACTCCTCGTCGACGGTGTCAAGGTGCGCCCCGGCCACCCCATGCTGCTGGCCCGCACCAAGGAGAACCAGCACCTGGTCGGCCTGCCCGGCAACCCCCTCGCGGCCGTCTCCGGCCTGCTCACGCTCGCCGAGCCCCTGCTGCGCACCCTCGCAGCCCGCCCCGCCCCCGAGCCGTACACGCTGCCGCTCAGGGAGGCGGTGCAGGGACATCCGTACGACACCCGGCTCGTCCCCGTGGTGCTGCGCGGCGACCGTGCCGTAACGCTGCACTACAACGGCCCGGCCATGCTGCGCGGTATCGCCGCCGCCGACGCGCTGGCTGTCGTACCGCCGGGCGGGGCACGACAGGGCGAGGAGACGGAGCTGCTGGACCTGCCGTGGGCGGCGGCCGGAATCGGGGTGTGTTTCACGTGAAACTTCCGGGCCATGACGCCATCGCCCGCCAAGCGGACGAGCATCTGGTGACCCATCGGGTGAAACTGCCGAGAAGAGTGGTGGAGCGCCCGATCCGCCAGGTCGCCAAACGGCTGCTCATGGCCCTCGCGGTGCTGGTCGCCACCGCACTGATCGTCTACGCCGACCGTGACGGCTACAACGACAACGCCGACGGTTCGATCGACCTCCTCGACGCGTTCTACTACGCGACCGTCACGCTCTCCACCACCGGGTACGGCGACATCACCCCGGTCAGCGACAGCGCCCGGCTCACCAACATCTTCGTCATCACGCCCCTGCGGGTGCTGTTCCTGATCATCCTGGTCGGCACCACGCTGGAGGTCCTCACCGAGCGCACCCGGGAGGAATGGCGTCTGAACCGCTGGAGGTCCACCTTGCGCGACCACACCGTCGTCGTCGGCTTCGGCACGAAGGGACGGTCGGCCGTCCAGACCGTCTGCGCGACGGGTCTGAAGAAGGAGCAGGTGGTCGTGGTCGACCCCAGCTCCAAGGTGATCGACGCGGCGACCTCCGAGGGCTACGCGGGCGTCATAGGCGACGCCACCCGCAGCGAGGTGCTCAAGCGTGCCGAGGTGCACCGGGCCCGGCAGATCATCGTCGCCCCGCAGCGCGACGACACCGCCGTCCTCGTCACCCTGACGGCCCGGCAGCTCAACCGGAGCGCGAAGATCGTGGCCGCCGTCCGTGAGGAGGAGAACGCGCCGCTGCTCAAGCAGTCCGGCGCCGACGCCGTCATCACCAGCTCCGGCGCGGCCGGCCGGCTGCTCGGCCTGTCCGTGCTCAGCCCCGCAGCCGGCATGGTCATGGAGGACCTGATCCAGCAGGGCAGCGGGCTCGACCTCATCGAACGCCCGGTGGTCCGGGCCGAGGCGGGCAAGTCCCCGCGCGAGACGAACGACCTCGTGGTGAGCGTTGTACGCGGGCACCGGGTGCTCGGCTACGACGACCCCTCCATCGGCACCCTCCAGCTGACGGACCGCCTGATCACCATCGTCCGGGCGACCCCTGGAGCGCATGTCGCCCCGCACACCCGCCCGCTGCCCCGCGACTGAGCGGGCCTGCCCCGGAGAGGACACCGGCGGGGAGTAGCGTCGCGCTCATGCATGCGATCACGATTCCCGAACCTGGTGGTCCCGAGGCGCTGGTGTGGGGCGAGGTGCCCGATCCGGTGCCCGGCGCGGGGGAGGTGCTGGTCGAGGTGGTGGCCAGCGCCGTCAACCGTGCCGACATCCTGCAGCGGCAGGGCTTCTACAACCCGCCGCCCGGCGCGTCCCCCTACCCCGGCCTGGAGTGCTCCGGCAGGATCGCCGCGCTCGGCCCCGGGGTCTCCGGCTGGGCCGTCGGCGACGAGGTGTGCGCGCTGCTCTCGGGCGGCGGCTACGCCGAGAAGGTCGTCGTTCCGGCCGGGCAGCTGCTGCCCGTGCCCCGTGGCGTGGACCTGAAGCGGGCGGCCGCGCTGCCCGAGGTGGTCTGCACGGTCTGGTCCAACGTCTTCATGGTCGCGCATCTGCGCCCGGGCGAGACGCTGCTGGTGCACGGCGGCTCCAGCGGTATCGGCACGATGGCGATCCAACTGGCCAAGGCCGTCGGCGCCAAGGTCGCGGTGACCGCCGGGACGAAGGAGAAGCTGGAGCACTGCGCCGAGCTGGGCGCGGACGTGCTGATCAACTACCGGGAGCAGGACTTCGTCGCCGAGATCGGGCAGGCCACGGACGGCGCGGGCGCCGATGTCATCCTCGACAACATGGGCGCGAAGTACCTGGACCGCAACGTCCAGGCCCTCGCCGTCAACGGGCGGCTCGCGATCATCGGCATGCAGGGCGGGATCAAGGGTGAGCTGAACATCGCCGCCCTGCTGAACAAGCGGGCCGCCATCAGCGCGACCTCGCTGCGGGCCCGGCCGCTGAGCGAGAAGGCCGCCATCGTGGCCGCCGTTCGCGAGCATGTGTGGCCCCTGCTCGCCGCGGGCCAGGTCCGCCCGGTCGTCGACAGCGAGGTGCCGATGCCGGAGGCGGCCGAGGCACACCGGGTGGTGGAGGCGAGCCGGCACATCGGCAAGGTGCTGCTGGTGGCGCCGTAGCAGGCCGGTCGGATCAGCTGCGCCGTACCCGCAGGCCCACGAACGCCAGACCCAGGCCCAGGCCGATGAGGACCAGACCGGAACCCAGCGGCAGGATCTGCAGGGTCGGTTCGGAGGAGGTCCCTCCCTGTTGAACGGCGTTCTGGCCCGCCGGCTGCTGCGGGGGCCGGGCGGGGTTCAGTCCGGCCTCCGCGGGAGACTCGGAGGCCGCCGGCGCCTGGTCCGGGATCACCGCGGTCTCCGCCTCCTCCGGGTAGCCGTCCTCCGGATCGGTGTCGGGCGCCCCGGTGACCGTGCCGGTGTCGTCGTCTCCCTCCTCCGCGGCGGCCGGTCCGTCCGGCCGTCCCGGCCGCAGCCTGCCCTCACCGGCACGGCTTCCGGCCCGGGACGGCTCGGCGGGCGCGGATGGTGAGGCGGAGGCGGAGGCCGGGTCGGAGTCGGAGTCGGAGAACCGTGCAGCCGGCGAGGCCGTGACCCGCAGGACGGGGGACGGGGACGCCGAGGGCACGGCGGAGTCCGGCGGGGCGGTCTCCGCGCCGTATGCGATGGCCGTGCCGCACACCGGCACGGCTGCCGCGAGGACGAGCAGCATCCGCAGCAGGCGGAGCGTCAGTCGCAGCCATGGAGTCACGTCGGTGACCTCCCAAAGCCAAGTCGTCGAACATCGACGGAATCCAGCCTCACATTTCATTGCAGACAGGGCATTCCGGATTGGGCCGACAGGTCTAAACGGTGGATCAGCCCCAAGAGGGGGCACCACGGTGATGAGGTGTAGGCGTGCGAGAGAATGGCGGCATGGAGATGCCGAGGAACGAACGGTCGCCTGAGAATCCCCAGATCCTGGTCGTGGGCCAGGACGGCATGGCGATTGGCGGCGGCGGAGACCAGGACTCCCGCGAGACCCCGGTGACGGAGCAGGTCGAGCAGCCGGCCAAGGTCATGCGGATCGGCAGCATGATCAAGCAGCTCCTCGAGGAGGTGCGGGCGGCTCCCCTGGACGACGCGAGCCGGGCCCGGCTGAAGGAGATCCACCGCAGCTCGGTCAAGGAGCTGGAGGACGGGCTGGCGCCGGAGCTGGTCGAGGAGCTGGAGCGGCTCTCCCTGCCGTTCACCGACGACGGAACCCCGAGCGACGCGGAACTGCGGATCGCACAGGCCCAGTTGGTCGGCTGGCTGGAGGGTCTGTTCCACGGGATCCAGACGACGCTGTTCGCCCAGCAGATGGCCGCGCGGGCCCAGCTGGAGCAGATGCGCCGGGCGCTGCCGCCGGGCGTGGGCCACGAGGGCGACGATCACCACACGGGCGGCCGCTCGGGCGGACCGTACCTCTAATCCCAGGACCACCTCAGCACGAAGGGCCCGGCGGCAGTCCGCCGGGCCCTTCCTATGTCTGCCGTTCTGCGGCCGTGTCTGCCGTTCTGCGGCAGTGTCGGCCGTGGTCGGCAGGTGGCTGCTTAAGGGTTGCCCGACGACACGTTGAGCTGGATCTCGACGCTCTTCGGGTCGACGTCCGTGCCCTGCTTCGGGAACTGGTCGATGATCGCGCCCTCACCGTAGGTATTCTCGTCGACTTCCTTGGTCGTGACGCGCCAGCCCGCTGCGGCCGCGCAGTCCTTGACCGACTTGATGTACTTGAACCGGAAGTCCGGGAGCGTGATCTTCTTCGGGTCGTTGTACGACTCCTGCGGCTCCGTGCACTCGGTCTTGTCGACCGTCTTGCTCGTGTCCGGACCCCGGTAGCCGTCCGCGTGGGCCGACGCGGAGGGGCTGGCGCCGCCGCCTCCCTTGTCGTCCTCGCCGCCGTTGTTCAGTGTCACCGCGACGATCAGACCGACCACCGCGACGAGGGACACCACGATCGAGCCGATGATCACCGGCTTGTTGCTCTTGCCGCCGCCTCCGCCGGACTGGGACTGCACCGCGGTCTGGGGCGTGAGGTTGTACGGCGGCGGGGTCGCGGGGGCCTGCTGCCCGTACCCCGCAGGCGGGGTCTGGTAGCCGGCCTGCTGCGGATAGCCGTACGCCGGCGCAGGGGTCGTGGCCGGGGTCGGGGTGCCGTACGGGCCCGGAGCCGGGGTCGGCTGGTACGGCGTCTGAACCGGGCCGGCGGGCGCCGGAGTCGCCTGGTCGACCGGCGGGAACACCGCGGAGCCGACACCCGCGCCGCTCTGCGTCGGACCGGAGCCCGGCACGATGCTCGGCGCCGCGGCCTGGAGGGAGGCGGCGACGCGCAGGCACTCGTCGCGCATGGACTCGGCGGTCGGGAAGCGCTCGTTCGGGTTCTTCTTCAGCGCGCGGGCGATCAGCGCGTCCACCGCGGGCGGAAGGGAACGGTTGATCGAGGAGGCGGCGACCGGCTCCTCCTGGACGTGCGCGTACGCGATCGCGAGCGGGGAGTCCGCGTCGAACGGCAGCCGCCCGGTGACCAGCTGGAACAGCATGATGCCGACCGAGTACAGATCGGAGCGGGCGTCCACGCCGCGGCCCAGGGCCTGCTCCGGCGAGAGGTACTGCGGGGTGCCGACGACCATGCCGGTCTGGGTCATCGAGGTGACGCCGGACTGCATGGCGCGGGCGATACCGAAGTCCATGACCTTGACGACGCCGCGCTTGGTCATCATCACGTTGCCCGGCTTGATGTCGCGGTGGACCAGGCCCATCTCGTGGCTGATCTCCAGCGCGGCCAGCACGTCCGCGGTGACCTTCAGGGCCTTGTCGGCGGGCATCGCGCCGTACTGCCGTACGTCCGCGTCGAGCACCGAGCCGAGCGGGTGGCCCTCGACGTACTCCATGACGATGTACGGCATCGTCGCGCCGTCCAGATCGTCCTCGCCGGTGTCGAAGACCGAGACGATGTTGGTGTGCGTGAGCTTGGCCACTGCCTGGGCCTCGCGGCGAAAGCGCTCGCGGAAGGCCTGCTCCCGGCCCAGCTCGGTGTGGAGCGTCTTGATCGCGACCTGGCGGTCCAGCACGGCGTCGTACGCCAGGTGAACCGAGGCCATGCCGCCTTCACCGAGCAAGTCACGCAGCTGGTAGCGACCGCCGGCCAGCGACCTTCCCGCATACCGGCCCTGTGCGCCGTCGTGGCTCATCTCTCCGCGTCCCCCACTGGCCGTCCGGCGCCGTCATTGAGCGAACAAGCCTTGATCGAATATGTCATTCCCGGCCAAGTCTGCCCCAGGGCACTGACACGTCAAGCTCGGTGCCCGTTCCGTGACCGTACGCGAAAGAAGCGTCGCGGAAGCGTTACAGCGGCCGTACGACCAGTACACGGAATTTGCACGAGAGCGCGTGCTAGGGGTTTCATGACCGGTCAGTCTCGGGCCGGTCCCGGCACCGGATCCGGACCGGTGGCCCATGCGAAGGCTGTAGCGTGGCCGACGGAGACCGTAACAACACCGCGCGCACCGCGGGCAGAAACGACGGCGAGGACCGATGGCACAGACGCACAGCGCCCAGGGCCCGTCCGACCCCGAGGCGACTGGCGGCGGCATGTCAGACACGCCGGAGATGTGGGGCAACGGCGGGCTCGTCGGCGACGGCCGGTACCGGCTGACCCACCGGCTGGGCCGGGGTGGCATGGCCGAGGTGTTCGCCGCCGAGGACGTCCGTCTGGGCCGCACGGTCGCGGTCAAGCTGCTCCGTGCCGACCTGGCCGAGGATCCGACCTCCAAGGCCCGCTTCACGCGCGAGGCCCAGTCGGTGGCCGGTCTCAACCACCACGCGATCGTCGCCGTGTACGACTCCGGCGAGGACTACGTGGGCGGCCAGTCCGTGCCGTACATCGTGATGGAGCTGGTCGAGGGCCGCACCATCCGCGACCTGCTGCTGAACGCCGAGGCGCCGGGCCCCGAGCAGGCCCTGATCATCGTCTCCGGCGTGCTGGAGGCGCTCGCCTACTCGCACCAGCACGGCATCGTGCACCGCGACATCAAGCCGGCCAACGTCATCATCACCAACAACGGTGCCGTCAAGGTGATGGACTTCGGCATCGCCCGCGCCCTGCACGGCGCTTCGACAACGATGACGCAGACCGGCATGGTCATGGGTACCCCGCAGTACCTGTCGCCCGAGCAGGCGCTCGGCAAGGCCGTCGACCACCGCTCCGACCTCTACGCGACCGGCTGCCTGCTGTACGAACTTCTCGCGCTCAGGCCCCCGTTCACCGGTGAGACTCCGCTGTCGGTGGTCTACCAGCACGTACAGGACATCCCGACCCCGCCGTCCCAGTTCGCCGACGCCTGCCCGCCGGAGCTGGACGGCATGGTGATGCGCTCGCTCGCCAAGGAGCCCGACGACCGGTTCCAGACCGCCGAAGAGATGCGCGGCATGGTCCAGTACGGCCTGCAGATGCTGTACGACCAGGGCGGCCACACGGGCACCTGGAACACCGGCCCGGTGATGACGCACGAGGGCCGGCACACCCCGGCGGGCGGCTTCGCGGGGACGACCGCGATGCAGCACCCCGGTGAGTTCGGCGCCGGCACCACGCAGATCCCGCAGCCGATCCTGCCCGGCGGGTACGGCAACGGCGACGACGGCGGCTTCGAGGGGCACGGCAACAGGGGCAGCGGCCGCGGCAAGCTGTGGATCCTCGCGGTCCTTGCGGTGATCGCGATCGCGGCCGGTGTCGCGATCGCGATGAACAACATGGGAGACGGCAAGGGCGCGGGCACCGATCCGACGCCGAGCCACTCGCAGACCACGAAGGACGAAAAGCCCTCCAAGAAGCCGACCGCCGAAGACACCGGCCGGCCCACGGACACGTCCACGGACGACAACTCGAACACGGGCGGGAGCTCGGGGTGGACGCCGTCGTACACACCGTCGACGGCCCCGTCCGACACGGAGACCTCCGACCCGACCACCGAGCCGACCTCGCAGGAGCCGACGGACCCGGCGACCACCCCGACGGACGGCGGTACGGACACCGGCACCACTGACGGCGGTACGGACACCGGCACCACGGACGGTGGCACGGACACGGGCACCACGGTCGGTGGCACGGACACGGGCACCACGGACGGCACCACGGTCGGCAACGGCACCACTTGAAGGCCGCCGACGCCGTCCACCCCGCCGACCCCCTGAGGGCCCACGGCTAGTTCACCCGACGAAGGCGTCGCACACCGCGTCGTACTCCCGGGTCCACCACACCGCGAGCGCCGAGGCGGCCGGGAACTGGCAGTCCGCGCGCGTGTCGCCGCGTTCGTAGTGCCAGCGCAGCATCCAGAAGTCGTTCAGGCGCTCCCACCACACCCGGTGCACGGCCGCCGCGAGCTCCGAGGGAGTGGCGCCGGCCGCGCGCCGGTACGCGCGCGCGTACGCCAGCACCTTGGGCAGGTCCAGCGCCCCCGCGGGCCGTACGAAGAAGATCGCGGCGGCGCGTACGGCCTCCTCGGCGCGGGGCTGCACGCCGAGCCGGTCCCAGTCGACGATGGCGGCCGGGGCGTCCCCCTTGTAGAGCAGGTTGAAGGGGTGGAAGTCACCGTGCACCCAGCCCACCGAGGCGCCGCGCGGGGGGCGTCGATCGGCGTGCTGCTCCAGGAGGGAGCGGCGTTCCAGGAGGCGGTGGCGGGCCAGTTCGTCGAAGGCGTCGGCGGGGCGGTGGCGGCGGACGTGGTCGAGCAGGTCGTCGATGAGGGCGAAGGTGTCCGCCGGGTCGGCGCTCTCCACGGGATGCGGGCTCGTGGCCGGGCGCGTGCGCCCCTTGGGAGGCATCACGCGCTCCAGACAGGCGTGTACGGCGCCCAGGAGCGCCCCCAGGCGTGAGCTCTCCCCGCGGGTCAGCTGCCCGCCGTGGCGGTGCCTGCCGTCGATCCAGGGGTGCAGGGCGTAGGCGTGGCCGCCGACGACGGCGACCGTACGGCCCTCGCGGTGGGCGAGCGGCTGGGCGACCGGGACACCGAGGTCGGCCAGCCGCTGGGTGGCCCGGTGCCGGCGTTCGATGGCGGCGGGGTCGGCGGTGTCCGGGTCGAAGTGGTGCTTGAGGAAGTAGCGGCCGCGGGTGGTGCACAGCCGGTAGCCGCGGTTGAGCAGGCCCTGGTCGACGGGCTCGCAGGTGAGGGCGGTACCGGCGGCGTACAGGCGCAGCAGGGCGCCCAGAGGGGGCGCGTGGGGTACGGGGGGTGGTACACATGAGCGCGGCACGCGCCAGATGTTAGGGCACGAAAAGCGGCTGTGAGCTGGGGCTTGTCACAGGCAGTCGCCGCTGGTCGCTTCCGGTCACGCTGTGCACCGTGATGAACTCGGCCCTTCGAAAGATCCGATGAAAGGCCGACGTTCGGGTAAAGGAACGGCAAAATCTGACCGGGCCGTCAATGGCTTTTATGCTTTTCCGACTGCATGCGCATCGCATGGGTGAACGCCTGGGAATGTCGTTGCGCGCCGAGTCGGCGAGCATGCCGGAAACGTATTTCTTGATCGTTTTTCGGCGGGATGCAAACCTGTCGCCGATCTGCCGGCCGGTGCGCCCTTCGCCGATCAGTTCGAGGATCTTGTGCTCCTGCCCGGTGAACCCGGCCGGTCCGCGGTCGGTGCGCGCACTGGCGCCGTCGCGCAGCCGCTCCGGGGCGCGGGCCGTCGCGACCGGGCCGAACGGGACGCGCCGGCGGCCACGGCCCTTACGCCCCACGGCAGTTGTTCACCTGCGTCCCACAGCGGTTGTTCACCGCGCATCGCCTTCGACGCGTGTCCGCGGGCGCCCGCCACGAGCGCGCCGAAGAGGGCCTCGTCGTCCGCGAACGGGATCGGCATCAGGCACCCGACCGCCTCGTCCAGGGGCCGGATCCCCCGGCACGCCTCGACCCGCCGCCGTCCGGGAGCCGGCATGTCGAGCACCGCGCGGCCGCACCGGGTGGCCGGAATCCGTACCGGTGCGCCGGCCGCCGTACCGGCCTCGCCGGCCACCTCGGCATCCGCTTCGACGCAGAGCGTTTCGCGCACTCCGCGGTGCACGGCCTCGTGGTCGCCGAGCGGGAATACCAGGATTTTTCACTCTTCGTGTACGAGGGCGGTGTCACACATTGACTCTTCCCGTGCCCGGGGTGGCCGGGATAACGTGCCGTTGCTCCGGCCTCCTGCAAGGCTGTGACCAGCGGCCTTCCAGCCTCTGCCGATTTACTTGGAAATCCAAGCAAAAACGCAGGTCAGGAGGGGTTTCACAGAAATGTGGAGCACTGGGTAACGTGAAAGTTGCAGGGCGCTCGCCGGGGCACCTGTCACGCCTGTTCCCGGCCGAGTGGCACCCACCCCGTGCCCGGTGGTCGAGAACAGGTGAGCCGCACTGGCCTACCGGCAACCCCGGGGGCCGGACCGACGGAGGAGCACACGTGACCGTGGACAGCAGTGCCGCGCGCAAGCCGCGACGCAGCGCCGCAGGCAAAGCCGGCACCACCGGCAGCAGTACCGGGACCACCGGCACCAAGCGCACCACCCGCACCACCAAGAAGAGCGTCGACCCGGAGCTCGTGCAGCTCCTGACGCCCGAGGGCAAGCGGGTCAAGAACGCGGAGTACGACGCCTACGTCGCCGGGATCACCCCCGAAGAGCTGCGTGGCCTGTACCGCGACATGGTGCTCACCCGCCGGTTCGACGCCGAGGCCACCTCCCTGCAGCGCCAGGGCGAGCTGGGCCTGTGGGCCTCGCTGCTCGGCCAGGAGGCCGCGCAGATCGGCTCCGGCCGGGCCCTGCGTGACGACGACTACGTCTTCCCGACCTACCGCGAGCACGGCGTCGCCTGGTGCCGCGGGGTCGACCCGGCCAACCTGCTCGGGATGTTCCGCGGCGTGAACAACGGCGGCTGGGACCCGAACGGCAACAACTTCCACCTGTACACGATCGTCATCGGCTCCCAGACGCTGCACGCCACCGGCTACGCGATGGGCGTGGCCAAGGACGGCGCGGACTCGGCCGTCATCGCCTACTTCGGCGACGGCGCCTCCAGCCAGGGCGACGTGGCCGAGTCGTTCACCTTCTCCGCGGTCTACAACGCGCCGGTGGTCTTCTTCTGCCAGAACAACCAGTGGGCCATCTCCGAGCCCACCGAGAAGCAGACCCGTGTGCCGCTCTACCAGCGTGCCCAGGGCTTCGGCTTCCCGGGCGTGCGCGTGGACGGCAACGACGTGCTGGCCTGCCTCGCGGTCACCAAATGGGCGCTGGAGCGCGCCCGCAACGGCGAGGGCCCGACCCTGGTCGAGGCGTACACCTACCGCATGGGTGCCCACACCACCTCCGACGACCCGACCCGCTACCGGGGGGACGAGGAGCGGCAGTCCTGGGAGGCGAAGGACCCGATCCTGCGCCTCCGCAGGTTCCTCGAGGCCTCAAACCACGCGGACGAGGGATTCTTCGCGGAACTCGAGGCCGAGTCCGAGGCGTTGGGCAGGCGAGTGCGCGAAGCGGTCCGCTCCATGCCGGACCCGGACCACTTCGCCATCTTCGAGAACGTGTACGCGGACGGGCACGCGCTCGTCGACGAGGAGCGAGCCCAGTTCGCCGCCTACCAGGCGTCGTTCGCGGACGTAGAGGCAGAGGGGGTCTGATCATGGCAGCCGAGACCAAGACCATGGCGCTGGCCAAGGCGATCAACGAGTCGCTGCGCCGCGCACTGGAGACGGACCCCAAGGTCCTCGTCATGGGCGAGGACGTCGGCAAGCTCGGCGGTGTCTTCCGGGTCACCGACGGCCTGCAGAAGGACTTCGGCGAGAGCCGCGTCATCGACACCCCGCTCGCCGAGTCGGGCATCGTCGGCACCGCGATCGGCCTGGCCCTGCGCGGCTACCGCCCGGTGGTGGAGATCCAGTTCGACGGCTTCGTCTTCCCGGCCTACGACCAGATCGTCACGCAGCTGGCGAAGATGCACGCCCGTGCGCTGGGCAAGGTCAAGATGCCGGTCGTCATCCGCATCCCCTACGGCGGTGGCATCGGCGCGGTCGAGCACCACTCCGAGTCCCCCGAGGCGCTGTTCGCGCACGTGGCGGGCCTGAAGGTGGTCAGCCCCTCCAACGCGTCCGACGCGTACTGGATGATGCAGCAGGCCATCCAGAGCGACGACCCGGTGATCTACTTCGAGCCCAAGCGCCGCTACTGGGACAAGGGCGAGGTCAGCACCGAGGCGATCCCCGGCCCCCTGCACAAGGCGCAGGTCGTCCGTGAGGGCACGGACCTGACCCTGGCCGCGTACGGGCCGATGGTGAAGCTGTGCCAGGAGGTCGCCGCCGCGGCCGCCGAGGAGGGCAAGTCCCTGGAGGTGCTGGACCTGCGCTCGGTCAGCCCCCTCGACTTCGACTCCATCCAGGCCTCGGTCGAGAAGACCCGCCGCCTGGTCGTCGTGCACGAGGCCCCGGTGTTCTTCGGCTCCGGCGCGGAGATCGCCGCCCGGATCACGGAGCGCTGCTTCTACCACCTGGAGGCCCCGGTGCTCCGGGTCGGCGGCTACCACGCCCCGTACCCGCCGGCGCGCCTGGAGGAGGAGTACCTGCCGGGTCTGGACCGGGTGCTCGACGCTGTCGACCGTGCCCTGGCGTACTGAGGAGAGGGTTCGTGACGACGATGACGGAAGCTTCCGTACGCGAGTTCAAGATGCCCGACGTGGGCGAGGGACTCACCGAGGCCGAGATCCTCAAGTGGTACGTCCAGCCCGGTGACACGGTCACCGACGGCCAGGTGGTGTGCGAGGTCGAGACCGCCAAGGCGGCCGTCGAACTCCCCATCCCCTACGACGGCGTGGTCCGCTCGCTGCACTTCCCCGAGGGCACCACGGTCGACGTGGGCACGGCCATCATCGCGGTGGACGTGGCCGGCGGCGCACCGGGGCAGGCTCCCGCCGAGCAGCCGAAGGCGGAAGAGCCCAAGGCGGAGGAACCCAAGGCGGAGGAGCCCAAGGCGGAGGAGCCCAAGCCGGAGGGCCGCCAGCCGGTCCTGGTCGGCTACGGCGTGGCGACCACCTCCACCAAGCGCCGCCCGCGCAAGGGCCCGGAGGTCACGGTCCCGGCCGCGGCCCAGGCCGTCCAGAGCGAGCTGAACGGGCACGGCGGCGCCGTCCCCGCCCAGGCCCGCCCGCTGGCCAAGCCGCCGGTGCGCAAGCTGGCGAAGGACCTCGGCGTCGACCTCGCCACGATCACCCCGTCCGGCCCGGACGGCGTGATCACCCGCGAGGACGTCCACGCCGCGGCGACCCCCGGGGCCGCCGAGCCGGCCGTGGCCGCGCCGGTCACCGCCCCCGCTGTGGCCGCTCCCGCCGTGACGGCTCCTGCCGCGACCGCCCCCGTGGCGTACGACGGCGCCCGCGAGACCCGCATCCCGGTCAAGGGCGTCCGCAAGGCGACCGCGCAGGCCATGATCGGCTCCGCGTTCACGGCTCCGCACGTCACGGAGTTCGTGACGGTGGACGTGACGCGCACGATGAAGCTGGTCGAGGAGCTCAAGCAGGACAAGGAGTTCCAGGGTCTGCGGGTGAACCCGCTGCTCCTGATCGCCAAGGCCCTGCTGGTCGCCATCAAGCGCAACCCGGACATCAACGCGTCCTGGGACGAGCCCAACCAGGAGATCGTGCTCAAGCACTACGTGAACCTGGGCATCGCGGCGGCCACCCCCCGCGGCCTGATCGTCCCGAACATCAAGGACGCCCACGCCAAGACGCTCCCGCAGCTGGCCGAGTCCCTGGGCGAGCTGGTGGGCACGGCCCGCGAGGGCAAGACGTCCCCCGCGGCGATGCAGGGCGGCACGGTGACCATCACCAACGTCGGCGTCTTCGGCGTCGACACCGGCACACCGATCCTCAACCCCGGCGAGTCCGCGATCCTCGCGGTCGGCGCGATCAAGCTCCAGCCGTGGGTCCACAAGGGCAAGGTCAAGCCGCGCCAGGTCACCACCCTGGCCCTCAGCTTCGATCACCGTCTGGTCGACGGTGAGCTCGGCTCCAAGGTGCTCGCCGACGTGGCGGCCGTCCTGGAGCAGCCGAAGCGGTTGATCACCTGGGCCTGAGGGTCCTCGGCCCTGTAGCCTCTGAGGCCTGAAGGGGGCGGCCGCAACTTTGTCTTGCGGCCGCCCCCTCTCTCAGGGCTGGTTCAGCACATACACCGGCGCGCCGTCCGCAGCAGCGCCCCGTGAACGGATGCAGGCGTGCTTGCGCAGCAGACGCAGGCATTCGTTGACGCGGCGTACCGACAGCCCCGTACGGGCCGCGATCGATTCGGGCGGCTCGCGCAGCTCACCGCTCTCGACGAGAACCGGGGCGATCACCACGGCAACCGTCCACACGTCCTCCGTCACGGACAGCCGTTGCCGCCAGTCGGCCAGCACGGTCTCCGTGGTGGGGTGACCGGTGGGGGCGGCACGGACGAGGGTCAGGGCCTCGAACCGGTCCGCGATGCGTTCCAGCGCCCGGACCATGGCCTGTTGCACGGCGAGTGTGGCCTTCTGCGTCGCCAGCGTCTCCCTCTGGACGGCCAGCATCTCCTTCTGCAGCTCGGCCGATTCGCGCTGCCCGTTCGCCAGCTCCTCGTCCAGCTGAAGGTTGTGCGCCTCAAGCCGGACGATGGCCTCCGCGACCTGTTCCGGCATGGCGTACGCGATGGGCGCGCCCGGTTCGGCGGGCTGCACCTCGGCCTCTTCGAGAGTGTAGGAACCCTCTCGCTGCACGGTCTCGACGACCTCGGCGACCCACTGCTTGAAGGGGGCGCAGGAGGGTTTCGTACAGGCCTGGACGAGGAGGATCAGGCCCTGGAGATCGATCAGATTCATGTCTCGGCGCCACTCCCGACCTGCGGGAATGCTGAGACCGTAACCTCCGGTTACGGTCTCGAGGATCTCTCGGTGCTCTTCCGGGACATGGTCGGCGAGAGCCTTCCTCGAGTTGGTGTGCCCGAGTTCCCGACAGACATCCACAGCCGGAAACCAATGCGTCCCGTCCGGCATGGTCAGCCGTCGTACCCGGGCTCCGGTGGCCGCGTACACGAAGTCGCTGATGTCGATCGCTTCGTGCCGTCCGGCGGGCTTCGCCTGCTTGCTGGGTTCGTTCATGTGAATCACCTCCGCTGCGGAAGGTAGGGCGGAGGAAATCGAATATGCCAACTGCAATCTGGATGTTCATCATTGAGAGGGAACATCGCCGATTCCGCTGGCGCGGACCGCGGTTGAGCGAGAGTGATCTCAACTGCCGAAAAATGACCGCATGGTAGCGGGGGCAAAGAGTGCGGTGTGGCATGGGAAGAGACCGACCGGGGCGGGGAAGGGCGGGCTCGCGCGGTCCTCGGTGATGATGGCCGGGGCCACCGTCGTGTCGCGGGCGACCGGGCTGATCCGGCAGGTGCTGCAGGGCGCGGCGCTCGGCCGAGCTGCTGGGCGCGGGTGCCGCGGCCGCCGTGGCGGGCTGGGCGGTGGTGCGGGGCTGCGCGGCGGTGCTGGGCGGCGGCGGTGCGGCGATGACGGCCCTCACCACGGCCGCCGGCACCCTCGCCCTGGCCGTGACCTGCCTCGTCCTCGGCCGTCTGCTGCGCGTCAGCGAACTCCGGAGGATTCCGGGACTCGGCTGAGTCGTCCTCCGGCCCGGTGGCCGAGAAAGGGCCCGTCTCGGAAGAGGCGTTGGCCAGAACCCTGACGGGGCATCAGGGGTGACTCGGGGGCGTGCCGGGGATGTCACCGATGGTGGTCGAGTGACGGCGGCGGCACGCTGGACGCATGACGAAATCCGCTGCCGCTCGCCCGACTTCCGCCACCGCCCGCCGTGCCGCCGCTGTCGCGGGCGCCGCCGTCCTCGCCGGTACCGCAGCGGTGTGCGCGCCGGGTGTCGCCTACTCCGTGCCTCGTTCCACCCTCGCGTCCACCAGCGCGTCCACCACCGCGTCCGCGACCGACTTCGGTGACTGTCCCCCTCTGCCCGACGGTGTCGACCCGGCCCGCTGGAGATGCGAAGTGCACACCGCCGCACCGCGGTTGACCATGGGCGCGGTCACAGTGGATCTGGCCCCGATCACCATGACGCACGCCGAGGGTCCTCTGCCGGACGGCAGCAACGGGCAGGTGTGGGGAGCGATGCACAGCACGCCGACCGCCGTGCCGGGCGGGCTGACCGGCACCCCCGCGGGCGATCACGTGCCGGCCCTGGGGATGGCGATACAGCCGGAGTACGGTGGCCGGTCCGACTTCTACACCGGCACGTTCAGCCTCCGCTTCCGGCTCGTGGGTCCGCTGCTGCCGCACGGCTGCACCATCGGCGCGAGCGCACCCGTCGACTTCCGGCTGAAGCGCTCGGGTCCCTCCAAGTGGGTCTCCCAGGATCCGCCGGTGATCGAGTTCTCGGCGTACGACGACACCTTCACCGCTCCGGCGGCCGAGCACTGCGGTCCGCTCACCCCTTCCCTCAACCGACGGCTCGGCCTGCCGGCGGCCGGCCACAACCTGATGTCCTACGACGCCTCCTACACCTTCAAGACGTACGACCAGCTCTCGTGAGAAACCCGGCCCTGGTTCCGGACGAGAAAGAGGGACGGGACGAGATGAGCTGAGAAAGGAGGGAACCTTTCGCACTCACCCCTGCTCCTGACCCGGCGACGCGGACCCGACGGGGGACCGCACGGGCCCGAGAGGGGTCATGGATGGCACCGCACACCGTGGTCGTGTCCGACCGGCCGATGCCAAAGGACATACGTGCAGAGCACCGTCGGCTGGAGGTCCGGTGCACCCGGCTGCACCTCGCCGAGTACGGCGGCACCGGCACCCCGCTGCTGATGCTGCACGGCTTCCCGCAGCACTGGTACGCCTGGCACAAGGTCGCCGCCCTGCTGCCGGACGGGTACCGGCTGATCTGCCCGGACCTGCGCGGCTTCGGCTGGTCCGAACCCACCCCGCGCGGCTACGACATGGACGCCCTGGCCGAGGACGCCGTCGCACTGCTGGACGCGCTCGGGCTGGAGCGGGTCGGGCTGGTCGGTCACGACTGGGCGCGTACCTGGGGTTCCGGCTGTGTCTGCGGGCGCCGGAGCGGTTCACCGGGTACCTGGCGCTGAACATGCCCCACCCCTGGCCCCGGCACCGGGCGGTCCTGCCCAACCTGTGGCGGATGTGGTACACCGCGTTCGTCGAGTACCCGGTGCTCGGGCGGGCCGTACTCCGGCACTGGCCCGGCTTCACCCGCTTCCTGCTGCGTCACCAGGCCGCCGATCCGGCCGTGTGGACGGACGCCGATCTCGCCGAGTACGCGGCCGCGACCTCCGTGAGCGCGCCCGCCGCACAGTCGCTGTTCTGGCAGTACGTGCTGCACGACATCCCCGCGCTGGTCCGCGGCACCTGGCGCCGGCACCGGCTGACCGTGCCCACGCTGCTGCTGGGCGGGGAGCGGGACGTCGTGGTCCCGCCGTCGCTGCTCGCGGGGTCGGAGCCGTACGCCGACGAGCTGACCGTGCGGCTGGTGCCGGGGGCCGGGCACTTCCTGCCGCAGGAGCGGCCGGAGGCGGTCGCCGAGGGGATCGGGGAACTGTTCGCCGTGCCGCGCTAGCGCAGTGCCGCACGCTCGGTGAGCCGGTGGACGAACGCCCGCCCGCGCGGCTCGCCGAGCGTTCGGCCGTAGAGCCACTGGACCGGTCGCAGGGCGGCGGGGCGGGTGGCGCCGAGGACCGCGAAGCGTGTGCCGGAGCCCTCGGGTACGGCTGCCATGCCGCCCACGATCAGGCGGGACTGCATCAGGCACCAGCCGGGGGCGAGGCGTACCTCGAAGGCTTCGCGCAGGCCCGAGCGGCCCACGGCCAGGGCCTGTTTGCGGTCCGCGTCGCCCGCCGGGACGCGGAACTCTCTCAGGAAGGGGACCAGATGGGGCAGTTCGGCCGAGAGGTCGGAGGCGACCGCCCAGACCTGTTCGTACGGCAGCGGGAGGTGCTCCTCGCCGTACAGGCCGGCGTGCAGACCGGCGGCCAGGACGCGCAGGCGTCGTACGGGATCGGTGTTCATCGCGACCACGCCTTCCGGAACGCGGAACGGGCCCGGTGCAGCCGGGACTTGACGGTGCCCGTGGGGACCCCGAGCAGTTCGGCCACGGCGGCCTCGTCCAGGCCCTCCAGCTCGCGCAGGACGAGGACCGCGCGGTGCCGTACCGGCAGCCGGGCGAGCACGTCCCGGACGTCGGCGGGCAGCTCGCCGTCGGTGCCGGTGCGCAGTCCGCCGAGCCGCGACAGGTCGGCGGGGTCGGCCGGTTCCTCGACCGCGGTGCGCCGGGCGATCCGTACCGCCTCACGGACGGCGACCGTACGCACCCAGCCGTAGAAGGCGAGCGGGTCGCGCAGGCCGCGCAGACCCTTGAAGACCGCGACCAGCGACTCCTGTACGGCGTCGGACACGTCGTCCGGCGCGATCGGGCGGCACAGCCGGGTCACGTAGGGCGTCACCAGCGTCAGCAGCTCGTCCATGGCCAGGGCGTCCCCGCCCTGCGCGGCCCGGACGAGCGGGGCGGCCGTCTCCCACGGCTCGGCGGTGTCCCCCTGTGTGTCCATGACGGGGGCACCCTACGCGAAGGGCCCGCCGCGTTCCCGCGACGGGCCCGGTTGCCTCGAGTGGCGTCAGCCGAGCTTGGCGAAGCCGTAGTTGAGGAGCTTCTTCGCGTCCGCCTCGCGCTGGGCGATGGAGGTGGAGGCGAGGACGGTGCCGATGACCGTCTTGCCGCCCCGGGTCGCGGCGAAGACCAGGCAGTACTTGGCCTCGGGGCCGGAGCCGGTCTTCACGCCGATGGTGCCGCTGTAGCTGTTGAGGAGCCCGTTGGTGTTGACCCACGGGTTCATCGTGCGGGTGCTGCCCGTCTTGGTGATCGTCTTCGCCGTGTACGACTTCGTCTTGACGACCGTGCGGAACGTGGAGCTCTTCATCGCGCTGCTGGCGATCTTCGTCAGGTCGCGCGGCGTCGAGTAGTTGTTGCCGTTGCCGATGCCGTCGAACGAGTCGAAGTGCGTGTGCGTCAGGCCGAGGTTCTTGGCGGCGGTGTTCATCTTGCCGATGAAGTTCGACACGCGCTTGGCCATGGTGGTGCCGCTGCCGTACTTGTCGGCGAGCGCGTAGGCGGCGTCGCAGCCGGACGGCAGCATCAGGCCGTACAGCAGCTGGCGCACGGTGACCTTGTCGCCGACGATCAGGTGCGCCTGGGAGGCGTTGTTCCTGACGACGTAGTCGCTGTACTCCTTCTTGATCGTCACCTTGGAGTCGAGGTTGAGGTTCGACTGGGCGAGCACGACCTTGGCGGTCATGATCTTGGTGGTGGAGCCGGTGGCGAGCGTCGTGTCGGCCGCCTTCTTGAACAACGTCGAGCTGTTCGCGTTGTTCATGAGGTAGCCGCCCTTGGCCACGATCGAGGGCGTCGTGACGGCCTGCGCGGGCGTCGCGGTGAAGGCACCGGTGGCGAGCAGGGCGCCGGAGGTGACGGCGAGAGCGGTTGCTCGGCGGAAGCGGCGGGTGCCTTTAATGCCGGTATTCAAAGTGAGATACCCCGATTGTCTTGAATGCCCCTACTGTGCGGCCAAGTTGAGGTGGCAAGGGAGCAGGGCCGCAGATGTGTGACACGTAAGTAGCACAGAAGGTTGTGCAGTCGCTGGGGGAGATCTGCATCACGTCCGCATGATGGACGAAACTGCTCATGCGTACGTGTTGTATCTATCCTGTGGGCATGGCCACGCCCACGAAGCAACCACCCGCCGCCGACCGTGTCTACAGCCATGTGAAGCAGGGCGTCCTCGACCGCCGCTACGAGGGCGGGACGCTGCTCACCGAGGGGGAGCTCGCCGAGGCCGTGGGGGTCTCGCGCACGCCGGTCCGGGAGGCGCTGCTCAGGCTGGAGGCGGAGGGCCTGATCAGGCTGTACCCGAAGAAGGGTGCCCTGGTCCTGCCGGTCTCCGCGCAGGAGATCGCCGACGTGGTGGAGACCCGGCTGCTGGTGGAGGAGCACGCGGCCCGCAAGGCCGTACCCGCCCCGCCGGCGCTGCTGGAGCGGCTGGCCGAGCTGCTGGAGCGGCAGAAGACGCAGGCCGCGGCCGGTGACCTGGCCGCGGCCGCGAAGACCGACCGCTGCTTCCACGCCGAGATCGTGCGCAGCGGCGGCAACGAGATCCTGTCCCGGCTCTACGACCAGCTGCGCGACCGGCAGCTCAGGATGGGCGTGGCGGTCATGCACTCCCACCCCGACCGCATCGCCAAGACGCTCGCCGAGCACGAGGAGATCCTCGAGGCGCTGCGCTCCGGGGACGCGGAGGCGGCCGTCGGGGTCGTGCACCGGCATGTGAGCTGGTTCTCGCACCTCGCGCGGGGTGAGGTCCGATGAGCAACGCCACCCTGCCGGGTGACCCGCCGGGCGGCCGTCGCGCCGTCGCGGTGTGGTCCGTCGGAGTCTCGGTCTACTTCGTCGCCGTCATCTTCCGGACGTCGCTGGGTGTCGCCGGGCTGGACGCGGCCGACCGCTTCCACGTGGGCGCCTCCGCCCTCTCGACCTTCTCGATCCTCCAGCTGCTGGTCTACGCCGGCATGCAGATACCGGTGGGCCTGCTCGTCGACCGGCTCGGCACCAAGAAGGTGCTCGGCATCGGCACGGTGCTGTTCACGGCGGGCCAGCTCGGCTTCGCCTTCTCACCCTCCTACGGCACGGCGCTCGCCTCGCGGGCGCTGCTCGGGTGCGGTGACGCGATGACGTTCATCAGCGTGCTGCGGCTCGGCACCCGCTGGTTCCCGGCCCGGCGCGGACCGCTGGTCGCCCAGCTCGCGGGCCTGGTCGGCATGGCGGGCAACCTGGTCTCGACACTGGTCCTGGCCCGGCTGCTGCACGGCCTCGGCTGGACGCCGGCGTTCGCGGGCAGCGCGCTGGCCGGTGTGGTCGTGTTCGTCCTGACGCTGCTGCTCCTGAGGGACCACCCCGAGGGGCACGAGCCGGAGCCGGTCCCGCACCAGGGTGCGGCCTACGTCCGCCGGCAGATCGCGGCGGCCTGGCGGGAGCCCGGGACCCGGCTGGGGCTGTGGGTGCACTTCACGACCCAGTTCCCGGCGATGGTGTTCCTGCTGCTGTGGGGGCTGCCGTTCCTGGTCCAGGCCCAGGGGCTGTCCCGGGCCACGGCCGGTGAGCTGCTGACGCTCGTCGTCCTGTGCAACATGGTGATCGGGCTGGTCTACGGCCAGATCGTCGCCCGGCACCACGCCGCCCGGCTGCCGCTGGCGCTGGGCACGGTCGGGGCGACGGCGGCGCTGTGGGCGCTGACCATTCTCTGGCCGGGCGAGCATGCGCCCATGTGGCTGCTGGTGGTGCTCTGCGCGGTGCTCGGCGCGTGTGGGCCGGCGTCGATGCTGGGGTTCGACTTCGCTCGGCCGGCCAACCCGCCCGAGCGGCAGGGGACGGCGTCGGGGATCACCAACATGGGCGGGTTCGTCGCCTCCATGACGACGTTGTTCGCGGTCGGGGTGCTGTTGGACGCGACCGGGGACGACTACTCGGTGGCCTTCTCCGCGGTGTTCGTGCTGCAGGCGCTGGGAGTGAGCCAGATTCTGCGGCTGCGGGGGCGGGCGGCCCGGCGGGAGCGGGAGCGGCTGGTGGCGAGCCGGGTGGAGACGGTGCACGTGCCCGCGTGAGTTTCTTCCCCCGTCCGCGCACCGCCCGTTACCGGTCGGGCCTCCGGCAGGCCTACGGAGTCACCGTGAAGTTGCGCAGGATCGCCGCCGTCAGGTCCGGGTCGCCCTCCGTCTTCAGCCGGTCCGCGACCGCCTCCGGGGTCACGCGGCCGCATGCCAGGCGGACGTACGTCTCCCAGTCGAGGGTGAGCGTGGCGGCGGGGCCCAGGGCGGGGGCGGTCTCCAGGCTGCCGCGGCCCTGGATGTCCACGCGGATGGTGCGCAGGAACTCGATCGGGCCGTGCACGTCGAAGACTATGGCCGAACTGCGCGGCGCGTTCGCGTCCTTGGCGACCACCTTGGGGAGCGCGGCCAGCAGGAAGTCGCGGGTGATGTGCGCGCCCGGCGAGTCGAGGTTGCCGGGGCGGCCGAGGGCCGTGCGCAGGTCCTGCTCGTGCACCCAGACGTCGAAGGCGCGGGTGCGCATCGCCTGTTCGAGGGTGACCTCGGTGCCCAGCGGGCCGCGCACCTTGGTGCCGGGGTCGCGGGACTCGTTGCGCAGCTGGCGGTTGCGGCGGATGACCGTGTACTCCAGCTCGGCCGTCATCTCCGGCGCCGTGTGGTGGCGGCGGACGTCGACCTGCATCTCCATGTAGCGCTGGTGCTCGTTGGTGACGTGGAAGAGGTCTCGGGGGAGGGTGTGGATGGGACGCGGGTCACCGAGCATCTCGCAGTCCAGGCCGATGACGTGCGAGACCACGTCACGGACGGACCAGCCCGGGCAGGGCGTACGCCGGTTCCACTCGCCCTCCGGGAGCGCGCCGACCAACTCGGATATCGCGTCGATGGAGTGGGTCCAGGCGTCGGCGTAGGGCTGGAGGGTGGGATGCAGACTCACGGAACGGGACCCCTCGGCGGTTGGTACACGGGCGGTTGTGGCGGCGTTGCCAGTGGGAGGTGGCTGCACTCGGCGGGTGTCTCGAGTCGCTAAGTTACGCTGCTGTGAGGCACCCCGGCAGTGCTTTCGTGTGACGATCGTAGGCCCGTGTGGACGACTCGAATGCCAGGGCGGTGGTAGTGTGCGCGCCTCGTTGATCCAGATTGCCGTGGACCAGGGCGAATCGGTTGCCGATCGGCGGCAGCGTGCGGCCTCGTTGGTCCGGGAACAGGCCGGGTCCGATCTGGTCGTTCTGCCCGAGCTGTGGACCACGGGCGCCTTCGCCTACGAGGAGTTCGGCCCGGAGGCCGAGCCGCTCGAAGGGCCGACCTACGAGGTGATGGCCAAGGCGGCGAGCGACGCGGGCGTGTGGCTGCACGCCGGCTCGATCCCGGAACGGGCTCCGTCCGGCAGCGGCTCCGCCGCGGGCGACGCTCCCCTCTACAACACGTCTCTCGTCTTCTCCCCCTCCGGTGAGCTGGCCGCGGCCTACCGCAAGATCCATCGCTTCGGCTTCGACAAGGGCGAGGCCGTGCTGATGAGCGCCGGGCGTGACCTGGTGACGGTCCGGCTGCCCGGGACCACCCTCGGCGTTGCCACCTGCTACGACCTCCGTTTCCCCGAACTCTTCCGCTCCCTCGTCGACGCCGGCGCCGAGACGCTGGTGGTCCCGGCGGGCTGGCCCGAGCGGCGACGCGCGCACTGGACGCTGCTGGCCCAGGCACGGGCGGTGGAGAACCAGGCGTTCGTGCTCGCGTGTGGAACGGCCGGGACGCACGCCGGAGTTCCCCAGGCGGGTCACTCGATCGTGGTGGATCCCTGGGGCGAGGTGCTCGCCGAGGCGGGCGCGGGCGAGGAGATCCTCACGGTCGACTTCGACCCCGCGAAGGTGACGGCGACCCGCGAACAGTTCCCGGCCCTGAAGGACCGGATGCTGGGCCTGGCACCGCCGCGCCGCTGAACAGCCCGGGCGGCCACCGGCCCTAACCGTCCTCCCGCTCCCGCTGCGCCAGATGGATCACGCACACCGCCACCGCGATCAGCAGGGCCGGGTCGGCGTCGTCGCGCACGATGTCGACGCCGTACGTGTCCCTGAGGTGCAGCCACCGGCGGGAGATCACCGCGAGGAGTTCGCCGTCGCACTCGATGGCGAACTCGTGGTCGAGGATCTTGCCGCTGACGTCCAGTTCGGTGCCGTCCACGAGCGCGACCCGGTAGTGGTTGCGCAGCAGGGACAGCCGTTTGCGCCTGATGGTGGCCAGGCCCTCGCCGTCCCGTTCGATCACCATGGTGTCGCGCAGGGCGAGCATCTTCTGGTGGATGTCGATCAGGACGCGCCCCTGGGCGTCCTTCAGCTCGAAGGTGTCCCGCAGCCGCATGGCCTTGCCGTCGACGAGGAAGACCTTCCGGCCGTGCTCGTCCTCGATCCAGTAGTCGTCACCGATGCCGAGGAGCCGGTCGCGTACGAGGAGTCTCATGCGGATAACCGTTCCCCGGCCCGGCGGGATCATCACGGAACCCGCGGGAACGGAACCGCGGGAACGGAACCGGGCAAGGGGGCGGGCTCCGGTCCGAACCGCCTGCGGTAGTCCGACGGGCTCAGCCCCGTCTCGCGGCGCAGCCGCGCGCGCAGGTTGGCCGCCGTGCCGAGGCCGCTGCGGGCCGCCACGACGTCCAGGCGCTCCTCGCCCCGCTCGATCAGCCGGCAGGCGAGCGCGACCCGCTCCCCGGTGAGCCAGGCCAGCGGGGTCGTACCCAGCCGGGCGCGGAAGCGGCGGTGCAGGGTCGCGGGGGAGACGGCCGCGCGGGCGGCCAGGTCCGCCACCGTCAGCGGCTCGCCCAGCCGTTCCTGCGCCCAGGCCAGCAGCGGGCCGAGCGACTCGTCGGGGACCGGGGGCAGCGGGCGTTCCACGAACTGCCGCTGGCCGCCGTCCCGGTGGGCGGCGAAGACCAGGCGGCGGGAGACCGCGTTGGCGATCTCCGCGCCGTGGTCCCGGCGCCAGATGTGCAGCCCGAGGTCGAGCGCGGCCGCGCTGCCGGCGGAGGTCAGGACGTCGCCCTCGTCCACGAACAGCACGTCGGGCTCCAGCCGAACCTCCGGGTGCAGCTTCCGGAAGGTGTCGGCCCACAGCCAATGGGTGGTGGCCCGTCTTCCGTCGAGCAGCCCCGCCTCGGCGAGCGCGAAGCTGCCGGTGCAGAAGCTCACGACCCGGGCGCCACGCGCGTGCGTGCGCCGGATCGCGTCCAGGACGTCGGGCCCGCGGGGTACGACGTTGTCCGGGCGGCCGGGCACGACCAGGGTGTCCGCCTCGTCCACCGCCTCCAGGCCGGGCACCGCGGCCAGCGTGAAGAAGTCGTGGTTCATCCGCACCTCGGGCGTCGGCGCGCACAGCGTCACCGCGTACAGGGGCCGGGGCAGGCCCAGTTCGGGGCGCGGCAGCCCGAACAGTTCGGTCGCGACACCGACCTCGAACGGGTTCGTGCCCCCGTCGACGAGCACGGCGACCCGGTGGGGCCGCACCGGCTGAGAGGAATCTAGCGGCATGTGCGATTTCTAGCACTCGTCGGCCGCCCCGGCGCCCCGGACGATGAACGCATGGAACCGATCTCCCTGGAGGCGGCTCTCGCCTCCTTCTCCGAGCAGTGGAGCCCGCGCATCGTCACCGCGGTCAACGACTACGACGTCCGCATCGCCAAGGTCGAGGGTGAGCACGTCTGGCACGTGCACGACGACACCGACGAGTTCTTCCTGGTCCTCGACGGCGAGTTGCACATCTCCCTGCGGGAGCCGGCCGGCGAACGCACGGTCGTCCTCCCCAGGGGCTCGGTGTTCACCGTCCCGCGCGGGACCTGGCACAAGCCGTACGCGCCCGTGCCCAGCGCGATCCTGGTCCTCGAGCCCACCGGCACCTTCTCGGTGGGCGACCGGCACGACGAGGTGCCGGAGCACGTGGACGCGACCACCGGCCACGCACTCACCTGACCCGGACCCGGAATCCGGCGGGACGAGAGGTATCGCGCAATTGAACTTCCAGTTCTCCCACGGAAGTTGCCCAACCAAGGCGCTGGGCGCCGAGTCGGACGTTGCACAAGTCGCTCAGGCTCCGCACGTTCCTTCCGGAGGTCCGCCCATGTCCTTTCGTCCCGCCCGCCGCCGGGTCGCACGAGCCGTCACCCTGGCCCTCGGCACCGCGCTGGCCGTACCGCTCACCCTGGCCGGCAGCGCCGGGGCCGCGACGGCTCCGGCCACCGCAGCGGTCAACCAGTACGGCTGGCAGCTCGCCTACGAGGCCGCCGCCGGCCAGACCAACAAGGCCACCGTCACCGCGTCGCTCACCGGCGGCGGCGCGGGCATCACCTACGTCATCGACGACGTCGTCCCGATCACCGCGGGCCACGGCTGCGCCCACCCCGACGGCGCGGACCGCACGAAGGTCTCCTGCACGGTCACCACCGAGGAGAGCCAGGACCCGTACGCCGCCCTGACGATGGACCTCGGTGACCGCGACGACACGGTCGCCTACGACAACGCCACCGGCCAGGTGTACTACTTCGCCCGGATCTCCCTGGGCGCCGGCAACGACAGGCTCACCGACACCGGACGCCTCGACGGCAGCGACGTCTCGGGCGGCCCGGGCGACGACACGCTCACGGTGGGGGCGACGGCGCTGGCCCTCGGCGGGGACGGCGACGACACCGTCCAGGCCGACGGCGACCTCGTCATCGCGCAGGGCGGCAAGGGCGACGACGTGCTGCGCGGCGGCGCCCACGGCCAGTACCTGTCGGGCGACGACGGCAACGACAGGATCTTCGGCGGATCGGGCGCCGACACGCTGTACGGCGGCAAGGGCAACGACGTCCTGTACGGAAACAGCGGCAACGACAAGCTGTACGGAAACAGCGGGAACGACAGGCTGTACGGCGGCGCCGGCCGCGACACGCTCTCCGGCGGCCCCGGCACGGACGTGATCCGCCAGGACTGACGGCCCGGACGGGCGCGCCGGGCCCGCTGTCGGTGCCGGGTGGCACCCTTGGGATCATGACCGATTCCGCACCCCGCCGCCGCGCCCGCGTCCGAGCCCCCGAGCTCGTCGGCAAGGGTGGCTGGCTGAACACGGGAGGCAAGCAGTACACCCTGGCCGACCTGCGCGGACGCATCGTCGTCCTGGACTTCTGGACAGGTCACATGACCTTCCTCCGGGAGTTCTCGGAGGTCGCGGTGGTCGAGCGTGCCCATTGAGCGTGTCAATCGCCGACCTGGTGTTCCACGCGGTGGCGGATGTACTCGTCCGGGTGGGACCGGGCCATCGCCACCGCCGCTTCCACCAGGTCGTGCAGCTCCGGGGGGTAGGCCGCCTTCCGGAGCGACAGACCCGGCAGGATGCAGCGTCGGACGTCCAGATGCTCGTTGCCCACGAACTCGCGCAGAGCAGCTTCATTCCACTCGGCCACCACGGCCGAGCCGTCATCGGTCTCCGGCTGACTGGCGGCTCCGCCGTTCTCCGCCCGCACGACGGGCATCCTCAAGGGCAGGGCTGACCAGTACCAGGCGCGCGCGGCGCCCGCCCGCTCAAGGTCTGTGCCCGTTCGCAGGTACCCGAGCAGCACGACCTGGACGCGACTGCGCCCGAACGCGTTCAGCGCGGGCTCGAGGAACACGCGGTTGAAGCTCGGGTCGGGGTCGTGGACGGCCGCCCTGACCAGCGCGTCGAACGACTCCCCGGAAACCGTCAGGCCCTGCCGGCAGGACTTGCGCACTGCCGTACGGACCCGTGACACCCAGGCCCCCCGATCGTCGGACTCCGACTCGGGAGCGACATCGAGCGAGAGGGCGCGCACGACGTCCGCCAAGCACTCGGCGAACGCCTCCCGCCGCTGCTCCGTACTTCCCGGCAACGCCATGAATCCCGCTGCCGCCTCCGCCGCCCCGTCGGCCGCCGTCCTGTTCCCGTCCACAGCCATCCGCCGCCCCCTGTGTCGTAGTCACTGCAGTACGCGTGTGAT
The DNA here is from genome assembly GCF_056434245.1 of Streptomyces sp. NPDC044064. Classification (NCBI taxonomy): domain Bacteria; kingdom Bacillati; phylum Actinomycetota; class Actinomycetes; order Kitasatosporales; family Streptomycetaceae; genus Streptomyces; species Streptomyces sp. NPDC044064. Next base: position 147,668 of record NZ_JBWKFN010000004.1, on the reverse strand, counting down.
CCGACGTTCATACCAGGACGGCAAGCTTGAAGGATGAACGATGCTGCCCCTGCGCCCGCACCCCGCAAGCGTGCCCGTGTCCGTGCCCCCGAACTGATCGGCAAGGGCGGCTGGATCAACACCGGCGGGAAGGATCTGAAGCTTGCCGACTTCCGAGGTCACACATTGATCTTGGATTTTTGGACCTTCTGCTGCATCAACTGCCTGCACGTCCTTGACGAGCTGCGCGCACTGGAGGACAAGCACCGGGACACGGTGGTGGTCATCGGCGTGCACTCGCCGAAGTTCGTGCACGAGGCCGAGCACGGCGCGGTCGTGGACGCGGTGGAGCGGTACGGCGTCGAGCACCCGGTGCTGGACGACCCCGAGCTGGCCACCTGGAAGCAGTACGCGGTCCGGGCCTGGCCGACCCTCGTCGTCATCGACCCCGAGGGCTACGTGGTGGCCCAGCACGCCGGTGAGGGCCATGTGCACGCCATCGAGCGGCTGGTCGGGGAGCTGGCGGCCGAGCACGAGGCGAAGGGCACCCTGCGCCGCGGCGACGGGCCGTACGTGCCGCCGGAGCCCGGGCCGACGGTGCTCCGCTTCCCCGGCAAGGCGCTGCTGCTGCCGGGCGGGACGTTCCTGGTCAGCGACACCACCCGGCACCAGCTGGTGGAGCTGGCCGAGGACGCCGAGACCGTCGTACGGCGGATCGGCAGCGGCACGCGCGGGTTCGCCGACGGCGGCCCCAGGGAGGCCTCCTTCAACGAGCCGCAGGGCCTCGCGCTGCTCGACGACGGCACGTCCGTGGTCGTCGCGGACACGGTCAACCACGCCCTGCGCCGCCTGGATCTCGCCACCGGCGAGGTGACCACCCTGGCCGGCACCGGCCGCCAGTGGTGGCAGGGGTCCCCGACCTCCGGCCCGGCCCGCGAGACCGACCTCTCCTCCCCCTGGGACGTGGCGGTCTTCGGCGGCAGGGTGTGGATCGCCATGGCCGGTGTCCACCAGCTGTGGACGTACGACCCGGCCACGCGGACCGTCGCCGTGGGAGCAGGCACCACCAACGAGGGCCTGGTCGACGGCCCCGGCGCCGAGGCCTGGTTCGCGCAGCCGTCCGGCCTCGCGGCCACCGCCGACCGGCTCTGGCTCGCCGACTCCGAGACCTCCGCGCTGCGGTGGGTGGACCCGGACGGACATGTCCACACAGCCGTCGGCGAGGGCCTGTTCGACTTCGGCCACCGGGACGGCGCCGCCGGCCAGGCCCTGTTCCAGCACCCGTTGGGCGTCACCGTCCTCCCGGACGGGTCGGTCGCGGTCGCCGACACCTACAACCACGCCCTGCGCCGCTACGACCCCGCGACCGGCGAGGTCAGCACCCTCGCCACCGATCTGCGCGAGCCCAGCGACGCCGTCGTCGTCGGCGAGGACATCGTGGTCGTGGAGTCGGCCCGGCACCGTCTGACCCGGCTGCGGCTGCCGGAGGAGGCGGTACGGGTGGCGGCGGTCGCCCATCGCAGCCGGCGCGCGGCCACCGAAGTCGCCCCCGGTGAACTCCGGCTGGACGTCGTCTTCCAGGCCCCGTCGGGCCAGAAGCTCGACACCAGGTACGGCCCCTCCACCCGTCTCCTGGTCTCCTCCACCCCGCCCGAGCTGCTCCTGAAGGGCGAGGGCGCCGGCACGGACCTGTCCCGCACCCTGGAGTTCGACTCTGCCGTCACGGAGGGCGTCCTGCATGTCTCCGCCATGGCGGCGTCCTGCGACGACGATCCGTCGGTCGAGTACCCGGCCTGCCACGTCCACCAGCAGGACTGGGGCGTCCCGGTCCGTCTCACCGAGGGCGGCGCGGACCGGCTGCCGCTCGTCCTGGCCGGGACGGACGAGCAGTAGCCGAGCGGGGGCCGGGGAACCTCACACGCGGGAACCTCACACGCCGTACCCGTCGCTGTAGCCGTCGCCGCGGTGATGGTGGTGATGGGGTTCCTCCTCGACCACCGGTGCCGACGGCACCACGATCCGTCGGCGCCGTGCGATGCCGCTGAACGTGGCGGTGCCGATGAGCCCGACGGCCATCAGGATGACGCCGACTACGTGGAGGTCGACTCCCTGCATGTGCCAGTCGGTCGCGAACGTGAGGATGGCTCCCACGGCGATGAGGATGATGCAGCCACCGAGGCCCATGAGTCGTCGCCTCCCCTTCCGGTCCGGAATCTGCGGACCTTCCGGGTACCCGGCGCCGCCCCGGTCATGCCCGGGGCGGGCGTCGGGGAGACGGGCGGTGGGACTCAGTCCTCCAGGAACGCCGTCAGTGCGTTCGCGAGCAGGAACGGGTCGTCGGCGCCGCACAGTTCGCGCACGCTGTGCATCGACAGGATCGCCACGCCGATGTCGACGGTCCGGATGCCGTGCCGGGCCGCGGTGATCGGGCCGATCGTGGTGCCGCAGGGCATCGAGTTGTTGGAGACGAAGGTCTGCAGCGGCACGCCCGCCTTCTCGCAGGCCGCGGCGAACACCGCCCGGCCCGAACCGTCCGTGGCGTAGCGGTTGTTGACGTTGACCTTGAGGATGGGGCCGCCGTTGACCCGGGGGTGGTGCGTCGGGTCGTGCCGCTCCGCGTAGTTGGGGTGGACGGCGTGGCCCGTGTCGGAGGACAGACAGACCGTGCCGGCGAAGGAGCGGGCCCGGTCCTCGTACGAACCGCCGCGCGCGAACACCGAGCGCTCCAGCACGGTGCCGAGCAGCGGGCCGTCCGCGCCGGTGTCCGACTGCGAGCCGTTCTCCTCGTGGTCGAAGGCGGCCAGCACGGGGATGTGGGTGAGCGGGGCGCCGGAGGTCGCGGCGGAGGCCAGGGCGGCCGCGCCCGAGTGCACCGACAGCAGGTTGTCCATCCGGGGACCGGCGACCAGCTCGCGGTCCCGGCCGAGATACGCGGGCGGCTCCACCGAGTGGGTCATCAGGTCCCAGCCGGCCACCGAGCCCGCCGGGAGACCCGCCTCCGTCTCCAGGAACGCGATCAGCTCACCGTCGCGCAGGTCGTTGCCGAGCCCCCACACCGGCTGCAGATGGCGCTGCTTGTCGAGCTTGAGGCCCTCCGAGGACACCGAACGGTCCAGGTGGATGGCGAGTTGGGGCACCCGCAGCAGCGGCCGGTCCACGTTGACCAGGACCGTGCTGCCGTCGCGCAGGGTCAGCCGCCCGGCCAGGCCCAGGTCCCGGTCGAGCCAGGAGTTCAGCAGCGGGCCGCCGTAGATCTCCACCGCGACCTGCCGCCAGCCGTGCGCCCCGGCGTCGGGCTGCGGCTTGACCCTGAGGTTGGGCGAGTCGGTGTGCGCGCCGATGATCCGGAACGGCGTGTGCGGCTGGGCGCCCTCGGGGACGTACCAGGCGATGATCGCCCCGCCGCGCAGCACGTACCTGCCGCCGCTCGCCCCGTCCCAGGCGTCCGTCTCGGCGACCTGCCTGAAGCCCGCCTTCTCCAGCCGCTCGGCGGTGTTCGCCACTGCGTGGTACGGCGACGGGCTCGCCGCCAGGAAGGACATCAGGTCGTCGGTGTGGCCGCGGTCGAAGCGGGCTGGTGCGCTCATGGGCTTACCTTAACGACGTGGGGGGGGGGGGGGGGGGGGGGGGGGGGGGGGGGGAGGAGGGGGGAGGGGGGGGGGGGGGGGGGGGGGGGGGGGGGGGGGGGGGGGGGGGGGGGGTGGTATCGCGCGGCTGGTTCCATTCT
>NZ_JBWKFN010000004.1:118470-143952 GCF_056434245.1 Streptomyces sp. NPDC044064 | reverse complement strand
GTGCTCCTTCCCCCCCCCCCCTCTTCCCCCCCCCCTCCCCCCCCCTCCCCCCCCCCCCCCCCCCCCCCCCCCCCCCCCCCCCCCCCCACGCAGGCGATCAGTGGATGCGGAGCGGGTCCTTCGGAAGGTTAGAACGCGGCCTCGTCCAGCTCCATCAGGTCCAGGTCGACCTTCTCCGAGATCTTGCGGGCCAGAGTGACGCCCGGCAGGACGTTGCCCGCGAAGAACTTCGCCGCCGCGATCTTGCCCGTGTAGAACGCCTTGTCCTTGGCGGAGGCCGTCTGCAGCTTCTCGGCGGCGACCGCGGCACCCTTGAGCAGCAGGTAGCCGACGATCACGTCACCGGAGGCCAGCAGCAGGCGGGTGGTGTTCAGACCCACCTTGTAGATGTTCTTGACGTCCTGCTCGGTGGCCGCGAGGTCGGTCAGCATCAGGCCGACGATCGCCTCCAGCTCCACGGCCGCCTTCGCGAGGTGCTCGCGGGCGCCCGCCAGCTCCTCGCCGCCGGTGCCGAGCGCCAGGAACTTCTTGATGTCCTCGGCGAGGGAGTTCAGGGCCGCGCCCTGGTTGCGGACGATCTTCCGGAAGAAGTAGTCCTGGCCCTGGATCGCGGTCGTGCCCTCGTACAGGGTGTCGATCTTGGCGTCGCGGATGTACTGCTCGATCGGGTACTCCTGCAGGAAGCCGGAGCCGCCGAAGGTCTGCAGCGACTGGGCGAGCTGCTCGTAGCCCTTCTCGGAGCCGTAGCCCTTCACGATCGGCAGGAGCAGGTCGTTGAGCGCGTGCTCGGCCTTCACGTCCTCGCCGCTCGTCTCCTTGAGCGCGATCGTGTCCTGGACCGAGGCGGTGTAGAGGACGAGGGCGCGCATGCCCTCCGCGTACGCCTTCTGCGTCATCAGCGAGCGGCGCACGTCCGGGTGGTGCGTGATGGTGACCTTGGGCGCGGCCTTGTCCATGAACTGCGCGAGGTCGGGACCCTGGACGCGCTCCTTGGCGTACTCCAGCGCGTTCAGGTAGCCCGTCGACAGCGTGGAGATCGCCTTCGTGCCGACCATCATGCGGGCGAACTCGATGATGCGGAACATCTGGCGGATGCCGTCGTGCTTGTCGCCGATCAGCCAGCCCTTGGCGGGGTGGCGGTCGCCGAACGTCATCTCGCAGGTGTTGGAGGCCTTCAGGCCCATCTTGTGCTCGACGTTGGTGGCGTAGACGCCGTTGCGCTCGCCCAGCTCGCCGGTCTCGAAGTCGAAGTGGTACTTCGGGACGAGGAAGAGGGACAGGCCCTTGGTGCCCGGGCCGGCACCCTCGGGACGCGCCAGCACGTAGTGGAGGATGTTCTCCTCCATGTCGTGCTCACCGGAGGTGATGAAGCGCTTCACGCCCTCGATGTGCCAGGAGCCGTCCTCCTGCTCGACCGCCTTGGTACGGCCGGCGCCGACGTCCGAGCCCGCGTCGGGCTCGGTGAGCACCATGGTGGAGCCCCAGGTCCGCTCCACGGCGATCTGCGCGATCTTCTTCTGTACGTCGTTGCCCTCGTCGTAGAGGATGCCGGCGAACGCCGGGCCGGAGGAGTACATCCACACGGCCGGGTTCGAGCCGAGGATCAGCTCCGCGTACGCCCAGATCAGGGACGGGGGAGCCGTGGTGCCGCCGATGCCCTCGGGCAGGCCGAGCCGCCAGTACTCGGAGTCCATGAAGGCCTTGTAGCTCTTCTTGAAGGATGCCGGGACCGGGGCGGTGTTCGTCTCGGGGTCGAAGACCGGCGGGTTGCGGTCCGCGTCCGTGAAGGATTCGGCCAGCTCGTTCTCGGCGAGGCGCGTCAGCTCCTCGAGCACGCTCTTGGCGGTCTCCGTGTCCATCTCCTCGAAGGGACCGGTGCCGTACAGCTTGTCGCGGCCGAGTACTTCGAAGAGATTGAACTCGATGTCGCGGAGATTGGACTTGTAGTGCCCCATGGTGACGGCTCCGTATAGGACTCGGCGAGGCACTGACTCCTCGCATCGTTCACGTACCAACAAGTAGCTACGATGATGCTACCCGTCGGTAATAAGAAGCAACCCCGAACCGGTCATCTGTGACTCAGTACGCTTTGCTCCATGTACGGCTACGACCAGAACCCGGGTGCCCAGCAGGGGTACGCCCAGCCGCAGCAGCAGATGCCCGGCGGTGCCGGCGGCTATGGCCAGCAGCCGCCGCTGTACCCCGAGCCGTCCCCGCCCTCGCTCGCGGACGCGGTGCGCGCGTTCACCACCGGGCAGGTGACCGCGGAGGACTTCCAGCAGGTCTTCGCCACGTCGAAGGTGTACTGCCCGCGCGGTGACACCCCCGGCTTCCTGGCCCTGCACAACACCCAGCAGCCGGTGATCCCGATGTTCACCTCGCTCAAGGAGCTGCGCCGGTACGCGGGCAAGGAGTCCAAGTACTTCGTCATCACCGGCGCCGAGGTGATCGACCTGCTGCCGACCGGGTACGGCTTCGTCCTGGACATGGAGGGCGAGCACCGGATGGTGTTCGACGCCAAGGCGGTGGAGCAGATGGTCGACTTCGCGATGCGGCGCATGTACGGCTAGACGCCGTTACGCCCTCATTACACCCTCTTTACTTGTCGCACGCATGCCATAGAGTTGGCCCCCTGCAGCCGCGCCCTGCACGCCACCGCCCTCCGGCCGTCGCGTCCGGGTGTCGCGCGGCGCTCTCATCTCCCGGCGAACCCGGGATCTCCTGTGGGGGTTCATCACTGTGCGCATGCGCAGCACCTCGGCCGCGACGGCGCTCGCGGTCCTCTTCGGCTCGGTCGCGCTGAGCGTTGCCGCGGCGGGCTCCGCCTCGGCCGAGTCCGCCGTCCTCACCCAGCCCGTCGGCCTCGTCGCGGACGGCGCCCTCCAGCGTGTCTTCGTCGCCGACCAGGACAACGGACGGATCCTGGCCACCGACTACAAGGGCACCCTGGTCGGCGTGAACGTCGGCTTCGGCCGCCCCAGCGATCTCGCGCTCTCCGACGACGGCCTCACTCTGTACGCCGCTCTGCCCACCAGCCACGAGATCGTCGCCCTCGACGCCGCCACCCTGCAGGTCAAGACCCGCTACGCCCTCGGCGACGGCGTCGACCCGCGCGAGGTCGCCTTCGCGGGCGGACGGCTCTGGTTCTCGTACCGGATCACGGGCGAGGACAGTGCCTTCCACGGCAACCTGGGTTCCGTCGACCCGGCGGCCGACGCGGCCGCCGCGGTGACACTCGGACAGCTCCCGGACACGGTCGCCCCGTACTACAACGCGGCGGTCCTCGACGCCGACCCGTCCGCACCCGGCCGGCTGGCCTTCCTCGACAGCGGCGACAGCCCGGGCGCGGTGAACGTGCTCGACGTCTCCGGCGCCACCCCGCAGGTGGTCGCCAAGAGCGACGGCGGGTACAACTTCGCTGACGTCGACCTCGTGGCCGGCGGCTCCCAGGTGCTGTTGAACGGCTCCCGGAAGCTCTCGTACGCCGACGGGACCTTCACGGAGGCCGGGAGCCTGACGGACACGGGCTGGTCCGCCGACGTCTCGCCGAGTGGTCTGGTCGCCCAGGCCTACGACCGTCATGTGAACGTCTACAAGCAGGGCGCCGGCACACCCGTGCGCCGCTTCGAGACGGGGACGTCGTCCAGCATCGGCGAGGTGGCGTGGGCCCCCGACTCCTCGCGGCTGTTCGCCCTCGCCGGTACGGGCAACACCTTCGTCCTGAAGGCGTACACCGGCCCGACGCTCAGTGTGCCGACCCTCACGGCCGACGCGCCCGCCTCCGCGACCCGCGCCAAGCAGCTCACGGTCAAGGGCAGGATCACGGCGAACGTGCCGCTCCCCACGGGCGCGAAGCTCGCGGTCACCCGGACCGACCTGGACAGCCCCGGCGGCAAGGCGCTGCCCGCCGTCACGGTGAAGGCGGACGGCACCTACTCCTTCACGGACACCCCGCCGGCCGGCGGCACGGTCACGTACAAGGTCGCCTATGCGGGCGACGCCGAGCACACCTCGGCCACCGCCTCCGACAAGGTCGCGGTCTCCCGCGCCGCGTCGACGCTGACCCTGAACAACAACGGCAAGCTGTACAACCACGGCGCCGATGTGAAATTCACCGCGCACCTCGGCACGACGTACAAGAACCGCAAGGTCGAGATCTACGCGGACCCCTTCGGCTCGGACAAGCCGAAGAAGCTGGTGAAGTCCGGCACCGTCAACACCAGCGGCAATCTGTCCGTGACCCTGGACATGTCCCGCGACACCGCCGTCACCGCGGTCTTCGCGGGCGACTCCCGCTACCAGCCGAAGACCACGAAGGTCACGGCGTACGCCCGGGTCAGCGTCTCCACCGCCGTCTCCCGGCACTACAGGACGGGCAAGATCGGCTCGACGACGTACTACTGGTTCCACAAGAGCACCGACCCCCTGCTCACCACGACGATGAGCTACTACCCGGGCCGTAAGCAGCGCTTCGATCTCCAGGTCTACTACCAGGGCTCGTGGCACTCGGGGGACTCGCAGTACTTCCCGCTCGGTACCAACGGGAAGTCGGCCGTCCAGCTCGGGGCACCCGGTGAGTCGGGCATCCGGGCCCGGATGCGCTCCGTGTACGTCAACGGCTCGTCCGGCGACTCCGTGAACTCCACGACCTACGGCTCGTGGAAGTACCTGTACTTCAGCAACTGACCCAGCCGACCCAAGCGCCCGGCTGCCCGTGCGACATCGACGGCCCGGAGGGAATGCCCTCCGGGCCGTCGGTGTTGTGGGGTGGCAGAAAGTTCAACGCTCAACTAAAGTGGGCGCACAAGGAGGTACCGACCATGCCTGCAGTGACCGTCGAGAACCCGCTGACGCTGCCCCGTGTGACCGCGCCGGCCGACGCCGTGGCACGCCCCGTGCTGGCCGTCACGACCGCTCCGAGCGGTTTCGAAGGTGAGGGTTTCCCGGTGCGCCGGGCGTTCGCCGGGATCAACTACCGCCACCTCGACCCGTTCATCATGATGGACCAGATGGGCGAGGTGGAGTACGCGCCGGGCGAGCCCAAGGGGACCCCGTGGCACCCCCACCGCGGCTTCGAAACCGTCACCTACATCATCGACGGGATCTTCGACCACCAGGACTCCAACGGCGGTGGCGGCACGATCACCAACGGCGACACGCAGTGGATGACCGCGGGCTCGGGCCTCCTGCACATCGAGGCCCCGCCGGAGTCGCTGGTCATGTCCGGCGGTCTCTTCCACGGTCTGCAGCTGTGGGTGAACCTCCCGGCCGCGGACAAGATGATGGCCCCGCGCTACCAGGACATCCGCGGCGGCAACGTCCAGCTGCTGACCTCCCCCGACGGCGGCGCGCTGCTGCGCGTCATCGCGGGCGAGCTGGACGGCCACCAGGGCCCCGGCATCACCCACACCCCGATCACGATGATCCACGCGACCCTCGCCCCGGGCGCCGAGATCACCCTGCCCTGGCGCGAGGACTTCAACGGCCTCGCGTACGTCCTGGCGGGCCGTGGCTCGGTCGGCACCGAGCGCCGCCCGATCCAGCTGGGCCAGACCGCGGTGTTCGGCACCGGCTCCTCGCTGACCGTCCGCGCGGACGAGAAGCAGGACTCGCACACCCCGGACCTCGAGGTCGTCCTCCTCGGCGGCCGGCCGATCCGTGAGCCCATGGCCCACTACGGCCCGTTCGTCATGAACACCCAGGACGAGCTGATGCAGGCCTTCGAGGACTTCCAGAAGGGGCGGCTCGGGACCATCCCGGCCGTGCACGGGATGACCGAGGGCGGTCTGTAGGAACGCACGCGGAGGCCGGGGTGGTGGCTGCGGCCGTCAGCCCCAGGTGCGTGAGCACAGCACGAGGCGGTAGCCGTCCGGGTCCGCGACCGTGACCCCGTGCGCGTCCCAGTACGGGTTGTGCGCGGGGATCCGGGTGCCCCCGGCGGCGACCAGGCGCTCGACCAGGGCCTCGTCCACGGGGGCACCCAGGTAGACGACGAACAGGTCGTCCACGGTCGGGGTGGGCTCCAGGGGGTTCTCGGGGTCGTGGGTCAGCTCGAAGTGCCAGGCCCCGCCGGGCGGACCGACCATCAGCAGATCGTGCTCGCCCGGCACCCGCTCGGTGGTCCGCCACAGCACGTCGAGCCCGAGGCCGGTCACGTAGAAATGCTCGGCGGCGGCGAGATCCCGCGAGGGCCGGGCCACGCGGACATGCGTCGATGCGTCGATCATGGTCATGACCGCGACCCTACGGCCCGAATTGACGGTGTGTCACCTGCACGGCCCCTACGACGGGCGCGCTCCGGGCGGCCGTGGTGGCATGGGCGCATGTCCACGCCGCCGGCCCTGTTGCCCGAGCCCGTTCGCCGGTTCGCCGCCTGGTGTGCCGTGCTGCTGCTCGTCGCGGGCGTCGGGTGGGTCGGGGTACGACTGTGCGGGGAATTCAGGACCGCGGTCATCCCGGTGCTGCTCGCCCTGCTCGGGACCGCCCTGCTCGGGCCCCTGCACCGCAGACTCGTGGCCGCGGGCGTGCAGCGGTCGCTCGCGGCCGGGGTGACCTGTGTGGCCGTCGTGGCCGTCGTCGGTGGTGCCGTCTACATCGTCGTCGCCGCGCTCATCGACACCGGCGACCAGATCATCGCCTCCCTCCGGGAGGCCGCCAGGTCCGTGGCGCAGCACTTCGGGGCCGCGGGGACCGGGCTCGACGACCTCGCCGCCAACTCGCGCAAGCTGCTCAGCAAGTTCGGCGGGACGGCGGCCTCCAACGTCATCAGCGGGGTCAGCGTCGTCGGCGAGAGCCTCGCCATGGCCGTTCTCGCCCTGCTGCTCGTCTTCTTCTTCCTGCGCGACTCCCACCGCGTCGTCGACAACCTGCGGGCCGTCGCCCCCGGGGGCACCGCCGACACCCTGGAGGCCATGGCACGCCGCGCCTACGAGGCCGTCGAGGGGTTCATGCGCGGCACCACCGTCATCGCCCTCATCGACGCGACCCTCATCGGCATCGGCCTGCTGATCCTGCGCGTGCCCGGCGCCGTCGGCCTCGCCGCGCTCGTCTTCGTCACCGCCTACATCCCCTACCTCGGCGCCTTCCTCTCCGGCGCGATCTCCGTGCTGGTCGCCCTTGCCGACCGCGGCTTCGTCATCGCGCTGTGGGCGCTCGGGGTCGTGGTCGCGGTGCAGGTGCTGGAGGGACATGTGCTCCAGCCGGTGATCCAGAGCCGGACCGTGCAGATGCACCCCGCGGTGGTGATGCTGGCGATCACCGCCGGCGCGTCCGTCGCGGGCATCCTCGGCATGCTCCTCGCGGTGCCCCTGACCGCCGCCGCCTTCGCCGTCGTCCACGAACTGCGCGCGCGTTACGGCGCGCCCGCGCCGTCGGACTCGTAGAGCTCGAACCAGATGCTCTTGCCCGCCCCCCGGGGGTCCACCCCCCATGCGTGGGCGAGCAGTTCGATCAGGAGCAGGCCGCGGCCGGAGGAGGCCAGCTCGCCCGGGTCGCGCAGGTGCGGGAGGTCGTCGCCGGCGTCCGTGACCTCCACCCGCAGCCGGCGCCCGCCCGGCTCCCCGGTGACCTCGGCGAGCAGCAGCGAGTCGGCGTCGGTGTGGACGAGGACGTTGGTGATCATCTCGGAGACCAGCAGCACCGCGGAGTCCACCTGCTCGCCCGAGGCCCAGTCGTGCAGCAGCTCGCGCAGGTGCCGGCGGGCCTCGGCGATCCGCTCGGGCTCGTCCTGCGCCACCGACAGCAGCGTGCGCCGCACCGCGGCCCGTACGGCCGTGTCGTCGCCGGGCCGGCACAGCAGCAGCACGGCGATGTCGTCCTCGCGGCGGTCCGCCAGCGGGCCGGTGGTGTGGTGCGAGGACGGCCCCTGCACGCCCTGGACGAGCGCGTCGGCCAGCGACTCCATGTCGCCCCGGTGGTCCTCCAGGATCGCGCGGATGCGCCGCCAGCCGCTCTCCATGTCGTGTCCGCCGGTCTCGATCAGCCCGTCGGTGCAGATCATCATCGTCTCGCCGGGCTGGAGCGTGAACCGGGTCGTCGGGTAGTCGGCGTCCGGGTCGATGCCCAGCGGCAGCCCGCCCCGGGTCGGCCGCATCATCACCGTGCCGTCGGCCATCCGGATCACCGGGTCCGGGTGCCCGGCGCGGGCGATCTCCAGCGTCCCGGTCGCCGGGTCGGCCTCCACGTACAGGCAGGTCGCGAAGCGCATGTCGGTCATGTGCTCGTCGTGGGTGATGCCGTGCAGGAAGCGGGAGGCACGGGAGAGCACGGCGTCCGGGCGGTGCCCCTCGGAGGCGTAGGCGCGCAGCGCGATCCGGAGCTGGCCCATCAGGCCGGCCGCCCGCACGTCATGTCCCTGCACGTCCCCGATGGCCACCGCGAAACGGCCGCCCTGGGACGCCGTCCGTGAGGTGCCCCCCGGCAGCGGGATCATGTCGTACCAGTCGCCGCCGACCTGCAGGCCGCCGCCGGTCGGGACGTAGCGGGCGGCCAGGCTCATCCCTGGGACCTCCGGGCCCAGCGAGGGCAGCATGGAGCGCTGCAGGCCCTCCGCGAGCTCCCGCCGGGAGTCGGCGGCACCGGCCCGGGACAGGGCCTGCGCGAGCATCCGGGCGACCGTGGTGAGGACGGCCCGCTCGTCGGGCGTGAAGGCCACCGGGTAGGTGAAGGCCGCCATCCAGGCGCCCATCGTGCGCCCGGCCGCCGTCAGCGGCAGGAACGCCCACGAGTGCCGGCCGAACTTCTCGGCGAGCGGCCAGGTGACCGGGTAGCGGTTCCTGTAGTGCCCGGGCGAGGAAAGATAGACGGCCCGGCCGGTGCGTACGACCTCGGCGGCCGGGTAGTCCGTGGCCAGCGACATGTGCGAGAAGGGGCCCCCGTCGCCGGGCTGGTGCCCGTGGTGGCCGATGATCGTCAGCCGGTCGCCCTCCACGCCGAACACCGCGAGCCCGTCCGGGGAGAACCCGGGCATCGACAGTCCGGCGGCGACCCGCAGCACCTCCTGGGTCGACCGCGCCTCCGCCAGCGCCCGGCCCGCGTCCAGCAGGAACGCCTCCCGGGAGCGCCGCCAGTCCCCGGTGACCGCCCTGCGGCCCGCCGGTGTGCCCGGGGTCGGCTCGGTGACCTCCTGCAGGGTGCCGATCAGCTCGTAAGCGTGCCGGGCGGGGTCGTAGGACGGTTTCGAGCGGCTGCGTACGACCCGTACGATCCGCCCCTGCTCGTCCATGATCCGGATGCGCACCTCGGCCAGCGTGCCCTCGGCGACCGCCAGTTGCACCACCCCGGTGATCTCGTTCCAGTCGACCGGATGAAGGCGGGCCCGGGTCCGGGCCTCCGTGAGCGTGGCCGGCTCCGCGGGCAGACCGAGCAGCCGCGCTGCCTCCGCGTCCACGGTGACCAGCCCGGTGGCCGTGTCCCAGTGCCACAGCCCGGTCGCGAGAGATACGAGCACCTCGTTCACGGGCGGCAGGGACTCGCCTGTGCGCATTGCCCCACTTTAGGAAGATCTTTCGAAGGGGGGCCACTGTAGGAAGATCCGACGGGTGACCGTCGCTGTTGGACGTGTCGCCGAGGCGAGCGGGCCGATGCAGGGCAGGTGGGGGTGAACCGGGTGGCGGGCGGGAGGAAAACGTGGGGAGCCGATCTTGGCCTGGCCGGTACCCTTGATGGGTCCGGGCCCCGTGCCCGGCTACCGCCGGAGCGGCAGCCCCGGCACTCATCACCCCACCACGAAGGACGATGAACGACGATGCATCGGTACAGGTCCCACACCTGCGGCCAGCTCCGCGCCTCTGACGTCGGCACCGACGTCCGGCTGAGTGGCTGGCTGCACAATCGGCGCGACCTGGGCGGCATCCTCTTCATCGATCTGCGCGACCACTACGGCATCACGCAGCTGGTGGCCCGTCCCGGCACGCCCGCCTACGAAGCCCTGGACAAGATCTCCAAGGAGTCCTCGGTCCGCGTCGACGGCCGGGTTGTTTCACGTGGAACCGAGAACGTGAACCCCGACCTGCCCACCGGTGAGATCGAGGTCGAGGTCGGCGAGGTCGAGCTGCTCGGCGCGGCCGCCCCGCTGCCCTTCACGATCAACGCCGAGGACGGGGTCAACGAGGAGCGGCGCCTGGAGTACCGCTTCCTGGACCTGCGCCGCGAGCGCATGCACCGCAACATCATGCTGCGCACGGCCGTGATCTCCGCGATGCGGCACAAGATGGCGGCGATGGGCTTCAACGAGATGGCGACGCCGATCCTGTCCGCCACCTCCCCCGAGGGCGCCCGCGACTACGTGGTCCCCTCCCGTGTGCACCCGGGCAAGTTCTACGCGCTGCCGCAGGCCCCCCAGCAGTTCAAGCAGCTGCTGATGATCTCCGGCTTCGACCGCTACTTCCAGATCGCGCCCTGCTTCCGCGACGAGGACGCCCGCGCCGACCGTTCGCCGGGCGAGTTCTACCAGCTCGACATCGAGATGTCCTTCGTCGAGCAGGAGGACATCTTCCAGCCGGTCGAGAAGCTGATGACGGAGCTCTTCGAGGAGTTCGGAGGCGGCCGTCACGTCACCTCTCCCTTCCCGCGGATCCCGTTCCGCGAGGCGATGCTGAAGTACGGCTCCGACAAGCCGGACCTGCGCGCCAAGCTGGAACTGGTGGACATCACTGATGTCTTCGAGGGCTCGGAGTTCAAGGCGTTCGCGGGCAAGCACGTGCGCGCGCTGTCGGTGCCGGACGTCTCCGCCCAGCCCCGCAAGTTCTTCGACCAGCTCGGTGAGTACGCGGTCGAGCAGGGCGCCAAGGGCCTGGCCTGGGTGCGCGTGGCCGAGGACGGCTCGCTGTCCGGCCCGATCGCGAAGTTCCTGACGGAGGACAACGTCGCGGAGCTGACCAAGCGTCTGTCGCTGGCCGCCGGCCACGCGGTCTTCTTCGGCGCGGGCGAGTTCGACGAGGTCTCCAAGATCATGGGCGCGGTCCGCGTCGAGGCGGCCCGTCGCGCCGGCCACTTCGAGGAGGGCGTCTTCCGCTTCTGCTGGATCGTCGACTTCCCGATGTACGAGAAGGACGAGGAGACCGGCGGGATCGACTTCTCCCACAACCCCTTCTCGATGCCGCAGGGCGGCCTGGAGGCCCTGGAGACCCAGGACCCGCTGGACATCCTCGGCTGGCAGTACGACATCGTCTGCAACGGCGTCGAGCTCTCCTCCGGCGCGATCCGGAACCACGAGCCCGAGATCATGCTCAAGGCCTTCGAGATCGCGGGCTACGACCGGGACACCGTCGAGGAGAAGTTCGCGGGCATGCTCCGCGCCTTCCGCTTCGGCGCCCCGCCGCACGGTGGCATCGCCCCGGGTGTGGACCGCATCGTCATGCTCCTCGCCGACGAGCCCAACATCCGCGAGACGATCGCCTTCCCGCTCAACGGCAACGCCCAGGACCTGATGATGGGCGCCCCGACCGAGCTGGACGAGACCCGCCTGCGGGAGCTGCACCTGAACATCCGCAAGCCGCAGCCGAAGTAAGGCACAGGCAGGACGGAAAGGGCTCGAGACCGGCATCGGTTTCGAGCCCTTTCCCATGCGCATCTCGATTCACAGCTCTCTCCGATGTTCCCGGGCGTACCCCGGCTTCTACGGTCCTGGCCATGACGGAGACTCAGGAAGCCCAGGGAAGTGGACAGTTGAAGCGCCGTACGGTGCTGGCGGCCGGTGGCGTGGCCGTGACGGCGGTGGGGGTCGGCGGCGCCTTCGCCGTCACCGCCTCCGCGCAGGAGGAGGCCGCGGAGGACACGTGCTGCACGCTCACCTCCGAGCTGGTCGAGGGCCCGTACTACATCGACGCCGACAAGATCCGGCAGGACGTCACCGAGGACGAGGAGGGCATACCCCTCGCGCTCACGCTCAAGGTGATCGACGCCGAGACCTGCAAGCCGCTGCGGGACGCGGCGGTCGACATCTGGCACTGCAACGCGCTCGGCATCTACTCCGGGTACGAGGCGATGGGCAGCGGTGGCGGGGGCGGCGGCCCGGCGCCCACGGGCACCCCGACCGGGACGCCCACGGGCACCCCGACCGGCGCACCGCCCTCCGGCGGCCCCGGCGGCGGGGGCGGCGGACACCAGGAGCCCACCGACGACGAGCGCTACCTGCGCGGCACCTGGCGCACCGACCGGCACGGCCACGTCACCTTCCGGACGGTCTTCCCCGGCTGGTACCAGGGCCGCTGTGTGCACATCCACGTCAAGGTGCACGTGGACGGGACGTGGACCGACGCCGGCTACGAGGGCGGCCACACCTGCCACACCGGCCAGCTGTTCTTCGCCGAGAAGGCGGTGCTGCTGACGGAGGACGTGGAGCCGTACTCCACCAACACCACGACGCGCACCACCCTCGACGAGGACACGATCTACCCGGGCAACGGCCACCCGGGCGGCCTGCTGTATCTGAAGTACGACAGGAAGCACATCGCGCGGGGCGTGCGCGCCCGTCTCACCCTGGGGGTGGCCCCGGACGGGACGAACAGCGGCAGCTGACACCCACGTCAGCCGTCACCGCCCTGCTCGCCTTCCGGTTCGCTCTCCGTGCCGTACTCCGCGTCGTTCTCCGTGTCGGGTGAGGCACCGTCCTCCAGCAGCCGCTCGGCGATGTCGTCGGACCAGCGCTGTGCCCAGGCGCGCAGGGCGGTGACCTGCGGTTCGGTCAGCCCGTGCCGGACGAAGTCGGCATCCGCGTACCAGTCCGTGCCGGTGAGGCGGGACTGGAGGGTGGGCAGGTCGAAGGGGTCGTGGGCGTGCCGGCGGCCCAGTGCCTCCAGGCCGGGGAGGGAGAAGCGGGTCGCCGCCGCCTGCGCGTCGATCAGGTCGACGGCCGCGCCCCGGTCGTACAGGGCACGGATCTTCGTGCCGACGGCGTCCTCCAGGGAGAGGGCCGGGCCGTACTCGGTCAGTTCCGGAGGCTGCCAGAAGACCTCCTTGTGCAGCGCGAGCACGCACGGCTCACCGGTCGGCGGGTCCGTGACGGTCAGTTGCGCGGTGAGCGCGGTGACGGCCCCCGGCCGCACCTGCCGCCCCCGCACCTCCAGTGCCGCGCCGACGGCACCGGCGATCCGGTCCATGGCCTCGGCACTCTCGGTCGCGAAGTCGAGGTTGGCGTGCGGCCGCTCCAGCAGCCCGTGGGCCTGCAGGGCGTAACCGCCGGCGAGCACGAGGACGTGGGGGCTGCCGACGGAGACGACGTCCGCGAGGAGCCGGCGGTGGGGTTCGGGAATGTTCACGGGAAGATTTTTCTGGCTTCCTGTCACACACGGGCGACGACGCGGGTCAGAGGGGTGTCCGTCACTCAGTGATCGCTCGTTGGGAGCCTCTCATGCGTACCGCACACATCGTCGTCACCCTGCTCGCCGCGCTGATGGCCGGGTTCTCCGGGACCGTGTTGCTCCTGCGGGCGCAGTGGATCGTGCAGGCGCTCACCGACTACCGGGTGCCGCAGGGGTGGTGGACCCCGCTGGGGGTGGCCAAGGCCGCCGGCGCCGTCGGGCTGGTGGTGGGGCTGTTCGTGCCGTTCGTCGGGGTGCTGGCGGGGGCCGGGCTGGTGGCGTACTTCCTCGGCGCCGCCGTGACCGTGGCCCGGGCCCGGTGGTACTCGCACGTACCGTTTCCGCTCGTCTACGCCGCGCCCGTGGTCGCAGCGCTCGTGCTCGGGCACCTGGCCTAGCCGGAAGGAAAAGTGTGCGGCGCGGCAACTTTCCCGGGAGCGGCGGCCACTGAGGGGTCGTAAGGCTTCTTCAGCAGACCCTAAGGACTCCTCCGTGGCAGCTCCCTCCCACCGCCGGTCCCTCCGCGGGCGGCGCACCCTCGCCGTGTCCGCCGCCGTCGTGGCCGCGGGCGTCGGCGCCGGTGTGTTCGTGATGAACGCGAACGCCACCGCCGCCGACCTCTACCACCAGACGCTGCCCGCCAAGGACGGCTGGGCCGCCTCCGGCACGGGGACCACCGGCGGAGCGAAGGCCGACTCCGCGCACACCTTCACCGTCTCCACCCGGGCGCAGCTCGTGAAGGCGCTGGGGTCGGCCTCCGACACCACGCCCCGGATCATCAAGGTCAAGGGCACCATCGACGCCAACACCGACGACAGCGGGAAGAAGCTGTCCTGCGCCGACTACGCGGCCGGGACCGGCTACTCGCTCTCCGCCTACCTGAAGGCGTACGACCCCTCCGCCTACGGCCGCTCCAAGCTGCCCTCCGGTACGCAGGAGAAGGCCCGCGCCGCCGCCCAGGCCAAGCAGGCGAAGAACATCGTCTTCAAGGTGCCCGCCAACACCAGCATCGTGGGCGTGCCCGGGACGAACGCCGGCATCACCGGCGGCAGCCTCCAGGTGAAGGACGTCGACAACGTCATCGTCCGCAACCTCGCCTTCTCCGCCACCGAGGACTGCTTCCCGCAGTGGGACCCGACCGACGGGGACGACGGCAACTGGAACTCCGCCTACGACGCCGTGACCCTGCGCGGGGCCGGCCATGTGTGGGCGGACCACAACACGTTCACGGACACGCCCCGCCTGGACCGCGCCAACCCCAGGTACTACGGCCGCGAGTACCAGATCCACGACGGCGCCCTCGACATCACCAAGGGATCCGACCTGGTCACCGTCGAGCGCAGCCGGTTCGTCGACCACGACAAGACGATGCTGATCGGCAGCAGTGACACGGACAGCACCGGCAAGCTGCGCGTCTCCATCCACCACAACGTGTGGAAGGGCATCGTGCAGCGGGCACCGCTCGCCCGCATCGGCCAGATCCACGTGTACAACAACGTGTACGACACGACGACCCTCGACGGGTACGCCCCGCTGTACAGCATCAACTCCCGTGCCAAGGCGCAGGTCGTCGCCGAGGACAACTACTGGAAGGTGCCGAGCGGCGGCAAGGTCTCCAAGCTGCTGAGCGGCGACGGCACCGGGTCCGTCGCGGGTGGCGGCAACCTCGTCAACGGCACCGCCACCGACCTCGTCGCCGCGCACAACGCCGCCTCGTCCAAGAAGATCAGGACGACGGTGAACTGGACGCCGGCCCTGACGGCCGGACTCGAGACGTCGGCGAAGAACCTGCTCACGGAGCTGGCCACGACGACGGGCGCGGGCGTGCTCTCCTAGCCGCCGCCCGTACGGCCGAGGGGCCCGGGAACCGTGTGGTTCCCGGGCCCCTCGGTCATGACCGGCTTATGCGTCCTGGCCGCCGAAGCGCTCCTTGTACGTCTCCAGGTCCTCGTCCGTCAGCTTGGCGAACAGGACCGGCGGGACCGTGAAGGGGGTGCCGGCCGGGACGGAGGTGAGGGACTTCGCGGTCTCCGGGGTGGCCCAGGCCGCGGTGTCGTCCGCCAGGGAGAACGCCTCCCGCATGGTCTTCGCCGTCGCCGGGATGAAGGGCTCGGAGACCACCGAGTAGAGGTGGATGAGGTTCATCGCCGTGCGCAGGGTGAGGGCCGCGCCGTCCTTGTCGGTCTTGATCTCCAGCCAGGGGGCCTTCTCCTCCAGGTAGGAGTTGCCGGCCGACCACAGGGCGCGCAGCGCGGCGGCCGCCTTGCGGAACTGGAGGGCCTCCATGTGCTCCTCGTACTCCGCCAGCAGGCGCGCGATCTCCTCGCCGAGCCGCGTCTCCGCCGCACCCGGCTCTCCGCCCGCGGGGACGTCGTCACCGAAGCGCTTGCGCGAGAAGGACAGGACGCGGTTGACGAAGTTGCCGAGGGTGTCGGCCAGGTCCTTGTTCACCGTGGCCGTGAAGTGCTCCCAGGTGAACGACGAGTCGTCGGACTCGGGCGCGTTGGCGATCAGGAAGTAGCGCCAGTAGTCGGCGGGGAGGATCTCCAGGGCCTGGTCGGTGAAGACGCCCCGCTTCTGCGAGGTGGAGAACTTGCCGCCGTAGTACGTCAGCCAGTTGAAGGCCTTGACGAAGTCGACCTTCTTCCAGGGCTCGCGCACGCCCAGCTCGGTGGCCGGGAACATCACCGTGTGGAACGGTACGTTGTCCTTGGCCATGAACTGCGTGTAGCGGACGTCGGTGTCGACGTCGTGCCACCAGGACTTCCAGTCGCGGTTCTCCGGGTCCTGGTCCGCCCACTCCTTGGTCGCGCCCAGGTACTCGATCGGGGCGTCGAACCAGACGTAGAAGACCTTGCCCTCGGCCGCCAGCTCCGGCCAGGTGTCCGCCGGGACCGGGACGCCCCAGTCCAGGTCACGGGTGATCGCGCGGTCGTGCAGGCCCTCGGTCAGCCACTTGTGGGCGATGGAGGAGGCCAGCTGCGGCCAGTCCTTGTCGTGCCGGGCGACCCACTCGCGGACCTCGTTCTCCAGCTTGGACTGGAGGAGGAAGAGGTGCTTGGTCTCGCGGACCTCCAGGTCCGTGGAGCCCGAGATCGCCGAGCGGGGGTTGATCAGGTCCGTCGGGTCGAGGACGCGGGTGCAGTTCTCGCACTGGTCGCCGCGGGCCTTGTCGTAGCCGCAGTGGGGGCAGGTGCCCTCGACGTAGCGGTCCGGGAGGAAGCGGCCGTCGGTGGGTGAGTACACCTGGCGGATCGCGCGCTCTTCGATGAAGCCGTTCTCGTTCAGCTTGCGGGCGAAGTGCTGCGTGATGTCGCGGTTCTCGGCGCTGGAGCTGCGGCCGAAGTAGTCGAAGGCCAGCGCGAAGCCGTCGTAGACCGCCTTCTGCGCGTCGTGCGCCTGGGCG
This sequence comes from Streptomyces sp. NPDC044064, assembly GCF_056434245.1. NCBI lineage: Bacteria > Bacillati > Actinomycetota > Actinomycetes > Kitasatosporales > Streptomycetaceae > Streptomyces > Streptomyces sp. NPDC044064. The sequence goes on along the minus strand of NZ_JBWKFN010000004.1, from coordinate 127,245 downwards.
CAGAACTCGTCGACCGGGAGGTTCTGCTCCTTGGCGGCCAGCTCGGCGGGGGTGCCGTGCTCGTCGGTCGCGCAGATGTACAGGACGTCGTGGCCGCGCTGGCGGAGGTACCGGGAGTACACGTCCGCCGGGAGCATGGACCCCACCATGTTGCCCAGGTGCTTGATCCCGTTGATGTACGGAAGGGCGCTGGTGATGAGGTGTCGAGCCATCGCGGGCTGCTCCCAGGTCGCTACGTGTACGAACCTTGAAATCGTAGCCGACGTGTGTATGCCGCCCGCTTCCCGTTTTACGGGGTGAGAAGCGGGCGGCATGGGGGTGCGGGGGGTTATGGGCTGTTACAGCCGGTTATGGCTGTTCACGGGCGCCAGTTCGCCAGTACGCCCTCGTACAGCTCCGTGTCCGTCAGCTCGCGCGGGGTCGGGCCCGCGTGGAAGAAGGACGTGTTGCCGGTCTTCAGCTTGCGGAGGTAGTCGAAGGCCTTGTTGTCGTGCTCGCCGAAGGCGACGAAGGAGAAGAACACGGAGGGGTGGTTCTTCGCGGCCTCGGTGAGGGACTGGGTGGCGGGGGTCTTCGCGTCGGGGGCGCCGTCCGTCTGGAAGATCACGAGGGCGGGGGTGGTGTCCCCGCTCTTCTCGCGGTGGGTGAGTACGGCTTCCACGGCGGCGTGGTAGCTGGTACGGCCCATGCGGCCGAGGGTGGCGTGGACGTCGTCGATCTTGGTCTCGTGGTCCGGGGCGAGGGTGAGGTCGGTGGTGCCGTCGACCTCCGTGGAGAAGAGGACGACGTGGACCGTGGCCTCGGGGTCGAGGTGGGCGGCGAGGGCGAGGGTCTGGTCGGCGAGGGCCTGGGCGGAGCCGTCCTTGTAGTACCCGCGCATGCTCGCCGAGCGGTCGAGCACGAGGTAGAGCTTCGCTCGGGTGCCGGTGAGGTCGGTCTTCTCGAGGGTGGTGGTGGCTGCGTTGTAGGCGGTGGTGAGGGCGGGGGTGAGCGCGGCGGTTGCCTCCGGCTCCGGCTGCGGTTCCGCCTCGGCGGTTGCCTGCGGCTGCGGCTGCGGTTCCGCCTCGGCTTCGCCTTCGGCGGTCTCGTTCCCACCCGCACCACCCGTGCGGGTTTCGTTGTCGGCTGCGGGTGGCCCCTGCGGGGCGTCCTCGCCGTCGGCGGCCTGCGGGGCGTCGTCCGCTGCTTCCGCCTCGGCTTCGCCCTCGGCTGCCGGCGGCTCCGGCTCTGCCTCGGGGGCGACCTCGGCGGCCGGTTCGTTCTCAGCCGCCGGGGTGGCCTCTGCGACGGGCTCCGCCGCCACGACGGGCTCGGGCTCGGCCACCGTCTCCACCAGCGGCTCGACCTCGGCGACGGGCTCCGCCACCGGCTCGCTCTCCGGCTCGGCCTCAGCGGCGGGCTCCGCCACAGGCTCGGCGTCGGCCTCGGCCACCGGCTCAGCTTCTGCTGTCGGCTCGGCTTCGGCTACCGGCTCCGCAACGGGCTCGACTTCCGCCACCGGCTCGGCGACCGGCTCAGCTTCTGCCACAGGCTCGGCGTCGGCCTCGGCCACCGGCTCGGCTTCGGCTGCCGGCTCCGCAACGGGCTCGGCTTCGGCCTCGGTCACCGGCTCGGCCTCGGCCACCGGCTTGGCGTCGGCCTCGGTCTCTGCCGTCGGCTCGGCTTCGGGCTCCGCCGCCTGCTCGGTCTCGGCGACGGGCTCCGTCACCGGCTCAGCCTCTGCCACCGGCTCCGCGACGGGCTCAGCCTCGTCCGCGGGCTCCGCCGCCGGCTCGGCCTCGGCGACGGGCTCCGTCACCGGCTCGGTCTCTGCCGTCGGCTCGGGGGCAGGTTCTGTCGGCGTGGGGACCGTTACGTTGTCGAAGGCTGCCGACACCAGATCGTGCTCGTCCGGTGAGGCGGAGCGGGGCTCGGGGATCTCGGGGGTCGGGGTGGGGGTCGGCTCGGTTGCCGGGGAGGGAATCGGTGCCGGTTCCTGGTGCTGCTCCTGCGAAGGAACGTGTTCCGCACCCTCTGCTTCGGCGGCACGCGCTTTGCGTGACCGGCCGAACGCGTTCAGCAGGAGAGTGAGAATGCCCATGTGCGCAACCCTTCGCGTGAGTTGATGCCCGTCAATCCCTGGCCAGGACGGACACGTAAGGTTAGCGGCCTGGGATTGCAATCTTGGGGAGGGGCGAGTCTCAGCCGAGTCTCGACCGCATGTCAGTGTGGCGACGCGATGGCTCTCGCCGCAGCCACTTCCTGGCGGAGGGGTTCCAGAACGCTCCCGGACGGGCCCGTGAGGTCCGTGCGGACCGCCACCAGGGTCTCTGCCTCTCGGACTCCGTCCGACAATTCTCTCAGCTGAAGGGACACTTGGGAGATTTCGGCCGGTGACGGGGGCGGGGCTCCGTGTCTCACCCGGACCCGGGCCGCTGTCGTCGCGTCGACGATGCGTTCCACCGCGACCACCAAGGGCCACCAGGCCGCCGCGCGGCGGCCGGTCGGCGGGGGCTCCGTCAGGGCCCGCTGGAACTCCGTGCGGATGGTCGAGAGGTCGCGGTAGAGGCGGCGGCGCATACGGGCACGGGCGGCGGGGTCGGTCTCCGCGCCGAACGCCGCGTCGACGTAGGCCGCCGTGTCCGCGACGGCGTCCGCCAGGCGGTCGCCGACCCGGGTGTGCCAGCTCTCCGGCCACAGCAGATAGCCGGCGATCAGGGCGATCGCGCAGCCCATGAGGGAGTCCAGGAGGCGGGGGAGCAGGAGGGCCGTGCCCTTGTGGTTCAGGATGTTCGAGAGGAGGAGGATGACCGGGGTGATGGCTGCCGTCTGGTATCCGTAACCGCGGGGGGTCAGGGCCGGGATCAGGGGGGCGAGGACGAAGATGACGGGCACGTCCCACCAGCCGGGGGGTACCTCCGCCAGTACCGCCGCCGCGATCACCAGGCCCGCAACGGTGCCCAGCGCCCGCAGCAGAGCCCGTGAGAAGACCGAGCCGAAGTCGGGCTTGAGGACGAAGGTGATGGTCAGGGCCACCCAGTAGGAGCGTGGGACGGCGACGAGGGATACCAGGGCCTGCGCGATGCCGATGCACAGTGCCAGGCGCAGGCCGTAGTGCCAGGAGTTCGCGGAGAGGACCACGTTGCGGGCCGCGCGGGCCGTGCGGATGCTCGGGTTGGCGGGGCGGCCCAGGCGGTCGTCGATTCCGCGGGGGTCCACGTCGGGGGACGTGACGACCTCGGCCGTGTGGCGCAGGGCGTGGTCGACGGCCCGGGCCGTCTCCGTGGTGGGGGTGGGCAGGTGCGGCAGGGCTATCGGGCCGGTGAAGCCGGTCTCGATGGCCTCGGCCAGGTGGCGGACCGCCTCCGGGACCTCCGGCGGGAGCGGGCGCCCGGCCAGGTGGACGGCGGGTGCCGCCTCCACCACAGGTGTGATCGCGTTCAACTGGGCGAGGAGCCGGGTGAGTTCGCGGCTGCGGCCGTGGTGGCGGGCGCGGTGGGCGAGGATGAGGTCGTAGGCCTGGTTCAGGGACTGGGTGACCTCGAAGCGGATGGTGGTGTAGCGGTCCGGGCCGGCGCAGGCTGCCAGCAGGTCGGCCACCTTGCGGTATGCGGCCCCCACCGACGCGCGCTCCGGCACCCCGGCCCGCAGGGGCCAGGCGAGCAGCGCCAGGGCGAGGACGAGCAGGCCGCCGCCGCTCATCAGGGCCGGGGGCAGCCACCAGGGGCCGGGGAGCGGAAGTCCGGCGCCGATCACGGCGTTCAGGAGCAGCAGCAGTCCCGACACGGAGGACACCGCGCCGATCGTCGAGATCATTCCGGACATCAGGGCGACGCCGGTGACGGCGGCCACCGCGTACCACCCCTGGCCGTACACCAGCGAGCCCACGGTGACGCCCACCGCGCCGAAGAGCTGGGGGACCGCGATGTTGACGATGCGCATGCGGTAGGCGTCGGCGGTGTCGCTGATGACGCCGGACAGGGCGCCCATGGAGGCGAGCGCGCCGTACGTCGGCTGTCCGGCCGCGAGTCCGATCGCCAGGGGGAGTGCCATCGCGACCGCGGCCCGGGCCATCGCGGCCCAGTTGAGGGGTGCCGGGTGGGGTTTGAGGTTCCGGACCAGCCAGTCGGGAGGGGTGAGGCCGATGGGGAACTCGCGGGACATGCACCCATTATGGCCGCTTGGCTCCGGCCCCCGGGGGGTCATCTGCGCTGGTGGAGCGTGATGTCGACGACGAGCGCGCGGTGGTCGGTACCGGTCAGGCGCAGGAAGCGGGCGTCGGTCGCGGAGAAGTCAGGGGTGGAGAGCAGGACGTGGTCGATCTGGGCGCCGATGACCGGGGACGTGCGGGAGGGCCAGCTCGGAGTGCGGTCGTGACCGGCGAGCCGGGCGGCGTCGGTCAGGCCGGCGTCCAGGACGCGGCGGAAGGCCGCGTGGTCCTGGGAGGCGTTGAAGTCACCCGCGAGGACCGTGGGCGTGCGGGGATCGGCCGCGGCGAAGGCGCGCAGCCGGCCCAGTTCCCGCTGCCAGAGGCCCACCTGGCGGGCGAGCGGGGGCATGGGGTGGGCGAGCTGGACCCGGACGGCGTGGCCGCGTACGTCGGCGACGGCGCCGGGCATGCCCATCGTGCCGCGGACGCCGGCCGTGCCCTTCAGCGGGAAGCGGCTCATTATGAGCGAGCCGTGGGAGCCGCCCGCGGCCACGGCCTGCCGGTGGGGGTAGGCGTGCGCGAAGTCCCGTTCCAGCGTGGCCTGGCAGGTGTACTCGCACTCCTCGACGAAGACGAGGTCGGGGCGCAGCCGGCGGATCTGCGGGACCAGGGCGGGGGTGCCGCGCCCGAACTCGACGTTCGAGGTCAGCACACGCAGGGCGGCGAGGGGCGGGCCGGCGGGTTCCGTGGTCTTCCCGTACGGCTCCAGGTACCAGGCCAGCAGCCCCAGTACGGCGACTCCCCACACCAGTCCCGGCCACCAGCGGGTGAGCAGCGCGCACAGCAGGGCGGCGCCGGTCGGCACGAGCAGCCAGGGCAGGAAGGCGAGCAGCTGCGGCACGGGCGTGATGCCGTCGGTGCCGGCCACGCGACAGCCGACGACCACGCTGACCCCGGCGAGGAGCAGTCCCGCCGACCAGGAACCGAGTCCGCGCCCAGGGCTTCGTGTCACTCCCCGAGACTACGAGCGTGAGTCGACCTCGGTCAGGAACTTCTCCAACACCTGGTTGAACTCCTCCGCCCGCTCCAGGTTCGGCATATGGGCCGCGCCCGCGACGACGTGCAGTATCGAGTCGGGCAGTGCCCGGTGCATCGCCTCCGCGTCCGCCACCGGGGTGTACGTGTCGTCGGCGCCCACGACGACCAGTGCGGGCACGGCCACCGTGGTCAACAGGGGACGGTAGTCGGGGCGTTCGGCGCGGCCGCGCAGGGAGGCCGCGGCGCCCTCGGGGGCGGTGGCCGCCATCATGCCGTGGACGTGGGCCTTGATCTCGGGGCCGGCGTACGGGGCGACCATCTTCTCCAGGACCTCGTCGGCGTAGCCGCGCATTCCCTCGGCGAGCAGCCGGTCGGCCATGGCGTTCCGGCCCCGTCTGCCCTCGGGTGTCTCGGGGTCGGGGAAGGTGTCGGCGAGGACCAGGCCCCGGACACGGTCGCCGAAGCGGTCGTAGCACTCCATGGCGATCTGGCCGCCCATGGACAGCCCGGCCAGGACGAAGGAGCCCACTCCCAGGAAGTCCAGCAGTTCCTCGATGTCCTGGGCATGGCGGGCGAGCGGGACGGTGCCGGGGGTCACCGGGGAGGAGCCGTAGCCGCGCAGGTCGGGGGCGACCACCCGGCGGCCGGCGGAGAACGCGGCCAGCTGTGGGGTCCACATGGTGCGGTCGAAGGGGTGGCCGTGGACGAGGACGAGGGGGACCCGGGAGGAGGATCCGGGGTTTTTGTCCTCGTACGAGAGGAAGGGTGGCATGTGATCGACCCTAGGTGCCCCCAACTCCTCGGTGCAATAAAATCTTTGTTCTCGGTGCAATCGGATGTGCCGGTACGGCAGGTGACTTGTGACGGCAGGTGACCTGTGACCGCAGGGGGGGCTTGTGGACGACTACCGGCGTATCGCCGACCGGATCGCGGGTGACATCGGCGGCGGCCGGCTCCGGCCGGGACAGCGGCTGCCGCCGCAGCGGGCGTTCGCCCGGCGGCACGGGATCGCCGCGTCGACGGCCGGGCGGGTGTACGCCGAGCTCGTCCGCCGCGGGCTGGTGGTGGGCGAGGTCGGGCGCGGTACGTTCGTCCGGGCCACCGCGCCGGACATGCAGCCGGGGCGCGCGCTGACCGAGGCGGCGGGCGGCGCGCCCGTGAACCTGGAGCTCAACTACCCCTCCGCGCCCGGCCAGGCGGAGCTGCTGGCCCCCGCGCTCGCGTCCCTGGTGCGGCCGGACGCGCTGGCCGAGGCGATGCGGCCCGCCCCGGCCGCCGGCAGTGCGGCGGCGCGGGGGGCGGTCGCGGGGCTGCTGGCCGGCGGTGGTCCGCGGCCCGACCCCGACGGGATCCTCTTCACCGGCAACGCCCGGCAGGCCATCGCCGCGACGCTCGCCTCCCTGGTGCGGCCGGGTGGGCGGGTCGGTGTGGAGCCGTTGACGTATCCGCTGGTCAAGGAGATCGCGGGGCGGCTCGGTGTCACCCTGGTCCCGCTCGCGGCGGATGCGGAGGGGCTGCTGGCGGAGTCCGTCGCGGCGGTTCACCGCACCTCTCCCCTGTCCGCGCTCTACCTCCAGCCGACGCTGCACAATCCGACCTCGCTGACCCTGAGTCCGGAGCGGCGGGTGCGGCTGGCCGAGGTCGTCCACAGCCTGGGGATACCGGTCGTGGAGGACCGGATCTGGTCCTTCCTGCACCCTGGCGGCGAACCCGCGCTCGCCGGTCTCGCGCCGGAGCTCGTGCACGTCGTCGACGGGCTGTCCAAGCGGGTCGCTCCGGGGCTCACGGTGGGGTTCGTGGTCGTGCCGGGCGGGCGGGTGGAGGCGGTGGCGCGGGCTGTTCGGTCCGGGGGGTGGAGCGCGGGGTGCTTCGCGCTGGAGGCGGCTGTGCGGTGGATCGGGGACGGGAGTGTGGCGCGGCTGACCGAGGCGAAGCGCAGGGATGCGGGGCGGCGGCAGCGGGTGGTCGCCGAGGAGTTGGCGGGGTTTGCCGTGCGGGCTGATCCGGCGGGGTACTTCGCGTGGTGGGAGCTGCCCGCGGGCTGGCGGGCGGACACGTTCACGGCGGCCGCGCGGGCGCGTGGGATCGCGGTCACCCCGGGTACGGCGTTCTCCGTGGACCCGAGCCGTACGCCGGATGCCGTGCGGGTCGGGCTCGCGTCGGTGCCGGAGGGGGAGCTGGTGCGGGCGTTGCGGGTGCTTGCGGGGGTTGCGCGGGGGTAGGGCCGCCTCGGCTTCGCCTCCGGCGGGGATCGGGTTCCCACCCGAACCACCCGTGCAGCTCTCGTCGTCGGGTGCGGGTGGCCCCTGTGGGGCGTTCTCACCGTCGGCGGCTTGCGGGGCGTCCTGTGCCTCGGTCTCGCCTTCGGCTCCTGCTCGATGACGGGCTCAGGCCCTGGCCCGGGTCGGGGCCGGGGACTGGGGCGGGGTGGGGGTCGAGGCGTCATCGTGGGGGCGGCGGGAGGGGCGGGGCAGGTGCAGGCGGCGGGTCAGCCAGGTTGTCAGGGCCACCGTGAGGCCCAGGGCCAGCAGGAGCCAGGACGTGGTGCGCAGGGTGGCCGTCAGGGCGTCGTAGATCGCGGCCGCCGCGGGGTGCGGGACGTCGGCGGGGAGGCCGGCGAGGGTGAGACTGCGGCCGATGGTGAGGGCGAGGACGAGGAGGGCGCCGCCCAGGGCCGTGCCCAGCGCGGTCGCCGCGACGGCGCGGCGGCGGCGGACGGCCAGGGCGATCCCGGCGACGGCGAAGACGACGGCCGCGACCGGGAGCCAGAAGCCGGCTACTTCGAGCACGTGGAATCCCTTCCTGAGCCGGCCCACCTCGCCCGCCCGGAGCACGGGGACCGCGGTGTGTTCCACCGGGATGCGGGCGGCGAGCGGAATGTGGTCGTCGGTGAGCTGCTGCTTGACCTGGGCGGTGACGGGAGCGAGGTCCACGGTGACCGGGCGCTCGCCCGCGTCCTCGGCCGGGTCCTCCGCGCGCAGGGCGCGCAGGATCGCGTCGTGCGTGACCCGGTTGCCGGTGTCCCAGGCCAGCCGGAAGGCGCGGGTCTGGGTGAAGGAGCGCACCGCGTCGTGCACGAACGGGGCGACCGAGCCGCGTACCCCGCGGACGTCCATCCGCTGGTCCACCTCGCGCAGGATGCCGTCCCCGACCGTCTTCGCCACGGCCTCCCGCACGTCCGGATCGGCCGCGAGCGGGGCCATCGTGGTGACGTACCGGCCCGTGTCGGCGAGCCCGTACGACGCCCAGGCGGCCAGCGCGCCGAACGGCACGAGCAGGCAGGACAGGGCGATCAGTACGGCCGACAGGGAGCTCCTGAGGCGTGGGGGCACCCTTCCAGGCAAGGCCCGCGGGGCCCCGGGAGCGAGCGGTACGACTGCATTCGGGGGAAATGTCAAGCCGAACGGCCGCGCCACCTGGCGGAGCAAGGCATTCCGCTCTCCGGTGGAGGGTTCCTCCGAACGGGTGTTTCCTGGTGCTGGTGAGGAGGGAGTTACAGGGGAGTGGGGGGGGGGGGGGGGGGGGGGGGGGGGGGGGGGGGGGGGGGGGGGGGGGCGGGGGTGGGGGGGGGGGGGGGGGGGTGTTCTTCCTCTCTTCGCTTTGGGGTG